>DATGJK010000156.1:0-2638 GCA_035295245.1 Acidobacteriaceae bacterium | reverse complement strand
GACCGCGGTCCCGAACTGACCACTTATCACCGATCACTGACCACTCTCGATCGCGCTAGCGATCGACCAGCACCTGGTAATGCGCGTAGCTGGCGCCCTTCACCACCGGCGCGCCGAACTTCACCACGACATGCTGCGAAGCCAGCGAGCCCAGGGTTCCCAGCTGGAAGACGCGCGGGTTCGGATCGCTCAGCCAGTGGTACTCGATCAGGTCTTCGGTCACGATGTAGGCCGGCAGCACGGCGCTTCCGCTGCCCGGCGTGCCCGCGCAGGCCAGCGACCACTCCGGAATGAGCGGCAGCTCGCCGGCCTGCGTGGTCAGCATCTTCACCGTGAAGCCGGCCGCGATCTCCTTCGTGTTCAGCACCACGTTGAACTCCGACTTCATCTCGCGGTCGATCAGGTCCAGCAGCACCGGATTCGCGTAGATGGCCGTCGGCCGCACCGCGTAGCTGGTGTTGGCCACCATCTGCGCGATGATCGACTTCAGCCCGTCGGTGATCGAGGCCGAGGTGCCGATGGTTGCGGTGTTGCCGCCCGCGGCGATCTGCGCCGCCACGCCGAAGTACTGCAGCGTGGTGGGCGCGGTGAGCGACGTGTCGTTGCCGTTCCAGAGCGCGATGTCGTGGGCCAGCATCACGCCCTCGATGGTGTCGACCAGATCCTTGGCCTGCAGATACGCGAACTGCTTCTGCTGCGCCCCCAGTTCCGTGTCGAACAGGTTGTAGTTCAGCTGCGCGACGATGGCCTTCAGCGGCACGCTGCGCTCCACGCGGGTCGGCGTCACCACCGGCGCCACGATGTTGCGCGGATCGACGAAGCCCGCCGTCGACGGATTCGGAATCGCCGTCTGCTCGAAGTACCGCGACGGATGCCCGGTGGCCGGAACCTGCCGGACGCGCTGGCCGAACAGATTGCGGCGGCGCACGATGTCCAGAATCTCGGTCTGGTAGTGCGGAACTTCGATGGCGCCGGGCCCGATGAAGTCGGCCGCGGCGTGAATGTCCTGGAAATTGGCTGTCATGACGTCCTTTCGTCCGTGAAGAAGTTTGAAAAAGAGCTCACCCGCAAAACGGCCGGCCAAAGCAAAGGCCAGCGCGATGGCTGGCCTTTCCCCCGTTGCCGACCGTCAGCAGCGAATAGCTAAGAGCTAAGCAGCTAGCCCAGCACTCCTGCCCGCAGCAGCTGCGCCTTCACCGCGATCCGCTGTTCGAGGCTCAGGCCGCTCAGCGCGGCATCCACCGCACCCGCTTCCATCGAATCCAGCGTGCTCAGGCCCTGCTTGGCGAGAAACTCCGCCGTCGCCGCAGGAACCGTCCGGCGCACCGGCTTGGCCTCCCGCGGCTCCATCTGCGCCTGCAGCTCAGCGATCCGTTGCTCGGCCGCCTGCAGCTTGCGCTCCAGCTCGCTCTCGCGCTCGCTGGCATGCCCGTTTTCCACCGCGGCGACGATCTTCTGCACCTCGCCGGCCACGCTGCTGTGCCGCTCCTCGAGCAGCGCCAGCGTGCGCTCGAACAGCGATACGGCTGCTTCGAGGCGCGCCTCCATCCGGGCTTCAAAGGTCTCCGGGCCGGCGTTCAGCGCGGCCAGGTTTTCGCCTGTCTGGCTTTCCATGTTTCTTCCTTTCTCGTGTCATTCCTCCGCGCTGTTACACCCTCGCGGAGGGTTCTGTGGCCTCGGGCCGTGAACGTCCGGCACGCTGCGGTCTCCCGCTGCCCCGGCGTTCCCAGCTCGAAGCGCGTATCGCGATACGCCGCCTTCTCTCGCAGCAGGATGGCCGCCCCGGTGAACGTCGCCCGCGTCAGCTTCCAGATCTCCGCGCGCATGTCCTCAACGTGCGCGTCGGCCAGCTCCCAACTCATCCCCATCGCGCCGGGAGCGCACTGCCGCATCTGCCGCTCCACTTCGGGGAAGTCCCGCGCGTAAAGGTATCCGGCGACATGCAGCCGCTCGCTCTCGACATCGGCGTGGGTGATGATCCCGCACTTCCGCCGCGTGTCGTGGCCGTCCCAGGTCGGCGCGTAGTCCACCGCCATCCCCAGCAGCGACGGCAGCGCCGTCACTGCGGCGGCCCGCGTCAGGATCACGCGATGTCCGCGCGCACCTGACGGAGGCTTCGTGCTGGGCTCGTCCACCAGCGTCAGCACGCCGCTGAAGGGCGTGCGGTTCGGATGCCCCGCCACCTCCGGCAGTTGAACTGCCATGGCTTCCAGTTTCATTCGCTCTCCCGTTCCGATCGTTCCGTTCTGACCACTGATTTCTGATCACCGACCGCTGATCACTGACCGCTCCTCCTTTCCCGCTTCGGGCAGCGGCCTCAGTCCCCGCATCGCCCGCACCTCGTTCACCGTCAGCACTCCGGCCTTGAGCAGCGCCGTCTGCATCTCCACCTCCTGCATCTCGTCGCTGGCGTCCAGATCGCTGAAGACGAACTCGAACTCCGGCCAGGCCAGACGCTTGGCAAACAAATCGCGCGTCAGGTGCTCGGCCACCAGCCGCGCCAGCGGCACGATCGCGCTGCGAAACGCCTCGTCCAGCAGCTCGGCCGCCGTCGCGCGGTTCACATCCTGTTCCAGCCCCAGCAGCAGCGGCGGCAGCGAGAACGCATTCGCGATCATGCGGATCAGGAACTCCTGCC
>DATGJK010000155.1:0-2863 GCA_035295245.1 Acidobacteriaceae bacterium | reverse complement strand
TTTAATCGTGTTAATGAAATTGCTGGGCAGGCCGCTGTCTTTGGTGAGGAAGTTATGCCAGTAGCGGCCGTCGTAGTGGCTGGCGCCGAAGTATGTTGCAGCCCAGACGATGCCATCGACATAGCTGACGGACGTGACGATCTCGTGGATGAGTCCCTGGTCCTTCAGCAGAACGATTTCGTTCTCGCCATCGGGATCGTCGTACTTATCCCAGACGCCGGTTTTCTGATTCAGTTCCAGCAGGCCGCTTCCCCAGACGGCGTAGTAGACCTTATCCGCGGCGGCCGAGACGGCGTACACCCAAATCTCGTTCATTGGCGTATTGCGTTCGTTGTAGAGCGACCACTGGCCGGTGCGGGTGTTGAGCCGGCAGGCGCCTGCGGCAGTCGCGACCCAGACGTTCTCGCCTTCGACGGAGACGCCGTAGACAACGTCGTTGCTCAGGCCGGAGTTGAGCTGGGTGAAGGTGTCGATGCGTCCGGCGGAAATGCGGCTGAGGCCGCCCATGGTGCCCGCCCACAGGTCGCCGGTGCGCTTGTCGAGAGCGAGTGAGAGCACGGCGCGATGCGCCAGACCATCAGCCACCGTGTACGTTTTCCAGTGCCCGTGATCGAGGAGAGCGAGCCCGTTGTTGGTTCCGGCCCAGATGCGCTCGCCATCGACCAGAACCGTGAAAACGTGGTCGTCGGGAAGGCCGTTGGCGGCGGTGTAGTTCACGAAACGGAAACGCGGCATCGCCGGCACGTGCGCAGCCCTGACTTCAGCGGCGTGCGGGCGATGTGCGGAAGTCTGCGCCGGCAGCGTGGCGGCCGTCATCAGCAGGATTGCGAAGATCGCCGGTGTTCTCATCGCGTCCTCAGGTACTCGATCAGGTCGTTCAGTTCATCCTTGGTCAGATCGTTGGTCCGTCCGTGCCGGTCAGCCGGGTTGTAGACCGTCCAGATCTCTTCCAAAGATTGCGCCGATCCGTCGTGCAGATACGGCGCGGTGAGCGCGACATTCATCAGCTGGGGCGTGTCGAGCAGGCCGCTGTTATCGGTCGGCTTACCGGTGCCGACATCGAATGATTTTTGACTGGTGCCCTTCGGCCCGCTGTGACAGAACGCACAGCGGTTGCTTTCCGGGATGGGCTGGCCGAGGCGATCCACCGTGCGGTAGAAGATTTGGCGGCCCCGCTCCTGCGCCGGAGTGAGCACGCCGTCGGCAGCGAGGAAGCGGTTCGGCCGGAGCGGCAGGTGCCGGATGTAGAGAACCAGGTCGGCCAGCGTCAGGTCGTCGTACTGCTGCGATCGCCAGAAGTACATTTCCGTGCGCGGGCCGCACTCCACGGGCAAACTGGGGTTCTTGCCATTCCACTTGAAGGGTTCGGTGCCGCGGAGATCCTCGAGCAGGCGGTTGTCGACGATATCCCGGCCGAAGCCGTCGGGCTCAAGGTCCCACTGCAGGCCGTCGAAGGTCGAGTCGATGTGACAGTTGGCGCAGCCGAACTGGCCCTGAAAAGAATATTTCGCCGAGTAGAAGGTCTGCTCGCCGCGGCGCAGCACGCTGACTTTCTGCGGGGTCCGCAGGCGAATGGTCTGTGCGACGCGCAGGGTGCGCGTGTCGATGACGCTGATCGTGTCATCGAGGCGATTGGCGACAAACAGACGCGAGCCATCGCGGCTGAGAACCAGGCCACGCGGATTCCTGCCCACCGGGATACGCGCAGCCACATAATGCGCGCTGGCGGAGAGATCTTCGGCGAAGGGCTCTGGGTGCGAGCGGATGTACGCGAGCATGCGCCGCGTGTCGATGACGGTAACGCAGTCGGAGCCGCCGTGGCTGACGTAAATGCGGGATTTGTCCGGCGCGATCGCGACGCCGAAGGGCCGCGCGAAATAACGGTCCAGCTCATCGAGCGGCACTTCGATGGGACGACCCACGTCGGCGCCAAACACGGTGAGCGTATCCGCGAAGGCCCATCCATGCTCCACATGAGCGAGAGGAACGAGGTTCTTCGGGTGAATCTCCGCAGCCACGCCCAGACGGCCATCCCGGGAGATGGCAACGTGGAAGACGCCGGCGATCTCCGGCAGCGGTATCCGGTCGATGACTCGCGCCTGCGTGCTGTCGATAACCGCGATTTCTGACCTTGGAGGCGCACGGTGGGCAATGAGATTGGGATAGATGTGCGTGGCGTAAATCCGGTGACCCTCGGCGGCGGCGGTTATGTAGCTCGCGCCGCGCCCCCCCGCCAGCGTGTCCTTCAGCTCGCCGGTGGCAGCATCAAGAACGCTGATGTCGTTCCCGATGCGATTCGCGACGAACAGCGTTTTGCCGGAGAGATCCGTGGCGACGCCGGAGGGCTCAAAGCCCGTCTTCCACGTTGCGGTCACCCCATTGGTCCTGACGTTGATCACGCTGAGGGTGTCGTCCCAGGAATTGACAACAAAGAGCCGCACGTCGTCCGGCGAGAAGGAGAAGCCGCGTGGCTGATGGCCGACGCGAATGACGTGCAATTCGCGGCCCAACCTGGTATCGAGCACGCGCACCTCGTCCGTGCCGAAGCACAGAACGTAGAGGCGCGACTCATCGGGAGAGAGGAGTAGCTCGAGCGGAGACGCGTAGCTCTCTTCTGAACTCTGCCTTGATTCCGCGGCGACCGTTGCGCCACTCGATCCCAGCAGTGCAGCCAAACAGGCGCCGGCCGCGCAGAGGCAGAGCGCTCCCGCGGCTCTCCTCGCTGCGGAACTGCCAGGGCGCCGGTTCACTTTGGGCCCTCAGCTTTCGAATCGTTCGCCTTCGGTTCCTGAATGGTGAGGACGCGGTCGGCTGGCTGATCGGTGAGTGTCTGCTCGCGCCCACTGGGCCAGCGCACGACAAT
>DATGJK010000154.1:0-9924 GCA_035295245.1 Acidobacteriaceae bacterium | reverse complement strand
AGTGTTCGGCTCTGATGCAGAGACGTTCCTGAAGTAACGGAACCGTCGGTTGGGGATAAGCCCTACTCAGGTAATAACGCAGAGTCGCCATTGTAGGAAAAAGGTTACGGGCGCATTCTTTGATCAAACGAACGGGACCCCAAGAGAGCATCGGGCCGGAGGCGACTCCGGCCCCTTTTTTATTTGTGCAGGGAACTGGCGGCTTGGGGGAGGGGGGAGGGCAGCCAATCAGGCAGCGTCGTCGACCCGAACTGAGGGCGGCAAATACGTCAGATCCCAAACTCCGGACCACTTCTTTGTGACGATGGTTTCCCCAAGGACAGCGATTTCGTAGGCGCCATCCGGAAGGCCGGGCGGATCGTCCACAATACGACACCGGGTGAAGACTCGTCCCGAGGAGGAGCGCTCTTTCCAGGTTTCGAGCGTACAGTGAGCCTGGCGACCCATCCCGCGCAACACGGCATCAACATGAACGATGGAAGCCACAGCCCCTCCCATGGACACTGCCCCCTCAGGCAATAAAGAAGCTTCGATGCAGACCAGCTGGCCCGGGTTGGTCAGAAAACGACAAAAGATGCCAGACAGCGCTGGCCGTTATACTCGGAAACGGAGGCGCTCCTGTGCTGCGCGCGATTCTGACCGATAGCCACTTTTGGCTGCCACTGATGGTACTCATGCTGGGGCTGGCGCTGCTGCTGCGCCTGGCATAGTCTACTCCGCCTACTGCGGCACCCCGTCATATTCAGGAAAGACGGTAATCTCGGCGCTGCCCACTTTAGCGCCATGGTTCAGAGCCGTCCAGCGAAGGACTGTCTTTGGACCGGAAGTTGCCGGAGCCCGGAAGAAAAGCTGGATCGGCCATGCCGCGCCAGCCTCGACATGGTAGCTGCCAGGCGGGTTAATGGCCTTCCAACCGGCGGGCAGTTCCTGGCGGACGGCGATATCGACGGCGGTTGCTGTGTTATTCCGAAGAAGCAGGGGAATCCAGAGCTGCTGATCGTCGCTGAGGGCGGTTTGGGGAGGACTCACCAGGCCCTGGAGCGCACTCAGGCCGTGAGCCCGATAGAAGCGCTGATAGAAATCCCATGGGCCCCCCAGGACGAGGCTGATCCCGGAGGGCACCGCTTCCATTTCATTGGGTGCTGGCGCGTACGGGATGGGTTTGTCATCGATGCCGGTGAAGACGTCGGCCTCGATCGGTGAGGACACCAGCGATTTGCCGAGCACCAAAGGCTCGGGCGCGCCGGCATAGGAGCGCAGGGCCTGATCGCTGAAGTCAATCTGAGTCGCATAGTCCTTCCAGGCCAGGCGGTTGATCTCGGAATAGGGCACGTGCTTCGAGGGCGACACCTCGGTTGCCAGGTAGGTGGGGCCGTGTCCCTTGAGGAAGTCGGGATGGGAGCTGTCGGAGTAGAAGTAGAGCTTCTTCGGCTGCCAGGGCCGGAGCCCTTCGCCGTAGTTGGAGATGCCGCGGTTGTAGCGGGGCGCGCTGACCTGCTCGGGGAAAAACGTTGGATTGCCGGCAAGATCAAAGGCCTCGGTGGCCAGGACGCCAGCGGCCTGGTGGTCGCCATGGTTCTCACCGGCGACGTAAGCGGGCAGCCAGGTGACGATGACATCGGGGCGGGTGAGGCGGATGAGGCGGACGGTCTCCTCGAGGGCGGCGCCGTGCCCCAACGTTTCGAGGGAATGCAGGACGTCCTGCGTGGGGGTGTCCTGGCCGCTCAGAAACCAGACGTCGGTGATACCGCGCGCAGCGAGAGAGCGGCGAGCCTCCATTTCGCGGACGTCGGCGAGCGCTTTGGATTGCTCGAGGCCAACGACGTTGGGGCCGGAGTTGCCGCGGGTTGTGAAGAGAACCGCCGTCCGCTTGTGCTGATCGAAGACAGCTTTGGCGAGGAAAGTGGAGACGCCGGTGTCGTCGTCGGGATGGGCGACGATCACGAGCACGTCGGCTTTGTAGCGCGAATCTGGGGCGGGAAGCTGAGCAGGAGGAGGCGCCGTCTGAGAGTGGATGAGCGCAATGCCGGCCAACACGATGCCGGCAATGAGGACGCCTGCGAGCGGCAGATCCTTATAGCTAAATTTGGGCATGATCTTTCCGAATGATAAAAGAAAGGGCTTCGGCTCGCGGGAGCCGAAGCCCATCAGGAGACACATACGGATCAGTAGGTGATCTTCAGGCTGACCTGTACGTTTCGTGGATCGTTACGCGTGTTGTAGACCTGGCCGAAGTCGCCGGCATACAGGTTCTCCTGGATGTTCCACGCACCACCGTAGATGGGGTGGTTAAAGACATTGAGGAAGTCGCCGCGCAGCTCAGCATGGATGCGCTCCGTGCCGAACTCCTTGCCGACGCCGAGGTCGAGGTTCTTCGTCGGAGCCTCGCGGATATTGCCCTGACGCTGCCCCTCGTTTCCAAAGGAGTAGGGGAACGGCTGGCACTGATCGCTGCCGCCGCAGGCGACGAGTCCGCTGCCCGAGCTGGAAAGACCCTGGAAGGCAGCCTCGTTGAGCCAGTGATGAACGCTGCGATTGGCTTTGGGGTTACCGATCACGTTGGGCAGAGCGTTCCCGGGGAAGCCATAGTTGCCAAGCGGATTCCAGCCGTAGTTGACCGGCTGCCAGAAGGGAAGACCGCTGGACAGACGCACAGCGCCGGAGAGGTTCCATCCACCGAGGATCTGGTTGGCTGCCTGCGGCAGGCTGGCTCCGAACTGGCGGCCGCGACCGTAGGGGAGCTGGTAGAGAAACGCTTCGGCGAAGCTCTGCGGAACATCGTGGGTGCTGACGGAGTAGTCGAGCTTCGGATGATAACTGTCGCGCCACATGTTGCCGATCGCCCAACCAATGAGGGCTTCAGAGCCATCGTCCAGGTTCTTGGACCACTGATAGCTGGTGATGGAGCTGAGGCCGCTGCTGAACGACCAGGTGTACTTGGCTCCGAGGGCATCGAACTGCGAAGTCGCGCCCGGCAGGGAACGAGTGGCCCCGAGGTAGTAGTACTCGGGGAAGGGCCGCAGCAGCTGGTTGTAGGGAATCGTGGCGTCGGTGAACAAGTTACTGTTCGCGCCAGAGACGAGGCCCTGGAAAGGATTCTTGACCAGTTTGTCCAGCTGCGTGCCGAGCGCGAGGTCCTGGGTCGGCACCTGGTCAATGTTGATGTTGGGGTTGCCGTAGAGCAAATGGCGACCGCGAACGCCTGTGTAACCGATCTCGGCCACCGAGTGAGGAGTGACCTGGTACTGCAGGTCGGCGCTCCACTGATAGAGGGTACCGATCGGATGCGAGATTTTGGGCCAGATCTGATCGGGGTAGTAGCCCAGGTAGGTGGAGGCGCCGAGGGAATTGCCGGTAGGCTGCTGCAGGCCCTGCGGGAAAGGATTGCTCACCAGGTTGCTGGGCGTGTATCCGCCATTGCTGGTGGCAAGCCAGTTGGTTTGCGCGGTGTAGCCCGGAGACTGACCGCCGCCATCGAAGCTGAGCATCGCGGAGGCCGGACCGAAGAAGATGCCGGATCCCACGCGAGCAACGAGCTTGTCGGTGACCTTATAGGCCAGGCCAAGACGAGGTCCAAAGTTCGTGTTGTCGGGCATCCAGGCGCCGCGGCCGCGGCCGTTGACGCCGGCGTATTCAAATGCGCCGAGGACGGTAGAGCCGAGGGCGGTGCTGATGGGGTTGACCGCCTTCTCGTCGAAGTAGGCGATGCGGTTGTGGCGCTCGGTGGCCGGGCGCTGATTTTCGTAGCGCAGGCCGGCGGTAACGGTGAGCCGGTTGGTGGCCCGCCAGTCATCCTGGAAATAGAGCCCGAAGGAGTGCTGGCTGAAGGCCGGGTCCATCGAAATGTTCGACTGCCCACCTCCGCCGGTTCCGAGCAGCAGGCTGGCGATCGAGTTGCCGCTTTTTTGGGACTGCAGCGAGGCCGCGCAGGGGCCGCCGTCAGCAACGCCGTTGGTGAGGTGGGGATCGCAGGAGGTCAGGCCCTCGCTGAAATTCAGGATACCGGGCTGGTCTTCGCGATTATTGATCATGCCCACGTCGTAGTTGAAGCCAAACTTGAGCGTGTGCACATTGAATTGACGGCTGACATTCACAATGCCGGTTGAGCTGTAGCGGATGTAGCGGTCAAAGGTGGAGTACTGGTTGCCCTGAGTTGCATATCCATTCGCGTTGACCAGGGGCAGCGCGTTGGCCTGGAAGAGTCCAGGGTTCAGGCCAATCTTGCTGGCGTTATTGGTGCCGTAGCCCAGCAGCGTCTGGCCCTCAAACCAGCGGCCATAAGCGCCGTAGAAGTTGATGATCCACTTCGGACTGGGGGTGAGGGTGTCACTGAAGACGGCCTGCAGGCCATGGTTGTCGTATGCGGATCCCTGATCGGCGCCGTTGCAGAAGAAGCAGGCAGGCGTACTGTTCTGCCGCGCGCGATCAGAGAAGCGGATGAACATGCGCTGCTTCTCGCTTTTAGCCCAGTCGACGCGAACGTCGAACTTGTCGTTGGAGGTGGAGTCGGAGCCCTGCTTGATGAAGTTATTCTCGTCGTTGAGGCCGGCGCTGGCGTGATTGGGGCTGCCATAGAGAGCTGCGATTTTCGCGCCTACCGGGTCAATCAGGTTGGATGGGATTTTGTTTCCCGCGAAGGCATCACGCGTGTAGTACTGGCTGCCATCGGGAGCGGTGACGAGACGGCTGGAGAACGGGTTGTAGATGACGTCGAGCTGTCCGCTCGGCAGGTAGCTTTGCGAGAAGTCGCCGCTCTTTTCGGCAGCCGTCGGAACGGTCAGCGTAGTCGATTCGGTTCCTGGCTGCCGGAGTCCTTCATAACCGCCGAAGAAGAAGACATTGTGCGCTCTCCAGAGCGGTCCGCCGAAATTGGCTCCAAACTGGTTACGGTGGAACTTGCCGCGTGGCACGGGAACGTATTTCCCGCCGACGACTGATCCATTGTTGTTGTTGCCCCAGGTGTTCGCGTCGAGGCCATCATTCCGCATGAAGTCGTAGACTTCGCCGTGGTAGGCGGTGCCGCCGCTGCGGGTGATGAGCGTTACGACGCCTTCACCACCGCGCTCGTACTGCGCGTCGTAAACGTTGGTGATGAGTTGCTGCTCCTGGACCGAATCCTGAATCGGTGAAACCAGGAGACCGCCCCAGTCAATGGCAGTCGAGGGAGCGCCGTCGATGAGGATCTCCGATTCGCCCGAACGACCGCCGTTGAGTCCGAACATGCTGGCGTTCTGGTCGAGATAGCCGGAACGGGTGGTCATGCCGCCCTGCGCTTCAGTGACGCCGGCGAGATCGAAGACGAAGTTCAGCGGCTGCCGGGTATTGTTGGGGAGGGCCTGGAGCAGTTCACTGTCGAGAGTGGCGGAATTCGTCGCGCTCTGCGTATCGACGAGCACGGTGTTGCCGGAGACCACAACCTGCTGCTGGGTCTTGCCAACCGTCAGAGGAACACTCACGTTCGCCGCCGTGTTGGCCGGCAGGATCATGCCCGATTTAACCCAGGTCTCGAAGCCTTCGTAGCTCACCTTCAGTTCGTAGGTGCCGGGCAGCAGAGCCGTGAAGGAGTACGTGCCGTCCTCGCCGGATTTCTGGGCGCGGAGGTCATGGGTCGTCATGTTCTGCAGTTCCAGACTGGCGCCGCGAATGACTGCACCGCTGGAATCGGTGACCGTGCCGCTGATGGACGAAGTGAATGTTTGCGCGCTGGCCTGGTGCGTCATGAAGGCCGCCAGCAGCAGCCACAGCACCGCGGACAGGCCTCGAACCAGGAGCTTCATCGCTGGTCTATTTGTCGTTTCGCTGAATCTCATACGGACCTCCAGAAAGCAGAAGCAAAGGCCAGTCGGCATTTGCGGTGTTCTCAGTGGTTTCCTTTAAAAGCTTTTAAGGAATCCGCGGAAGAGGCCCGGGACTAATGCTTTAAAAGCTTTCAAAGAAGTTCTCCGCAAGACTAGTGTCGCGAAACAAGCCTTGTCAAGGCATATTTCTCAGCGGTGTGAACGCTTTTTGCTGCAGTCAAAGCAAAAAGCCCTGGGTTTGCTGAGCTTTCAAAGCGATGGGCACGAGAGAGGGAGCATCAGTGCGCGACGCGGCTCATGTAGAAATCGATGAAATGCGCGGGATCCGTTTCCACGGCGACGATCGCGTTGGCGTGTTTCCCGGGATCCGGCACCGTCATGCCCTTACCGGTGATCTGGATGGCGAGAGGCTGATGCGTGCATAGCTCGGGGGCAAGCAGGAGCGAAACGGCCATGGGGTCGTGCAGCGTGGGTACGGGCTGTCCCCAGAGCTTGTACTGTGCCTGAAGCGCGTCGGTGAGGGGCGTGTGCAGGGCGAAGAGGCGATCGAGGTTCGGCTTTTCGAGCTGCAGGCGCGCGGTGACGTCGAGGGGGGCCATGAGAATGGGGACGCCGGAGGCGAAGACCACCTGCGACGCGGCGGCATCTTCGGCGATGTTGTATTCGGGAGTGGGGCCGGAGTTCGGGTAGTAACCGCGCCGGATCGATCCTCCCATCAGCACGATTTGGCGGATGTTCTTTTTCTCAGCGGGATATTGCGTGAGCAGCGCCGCGACATTCGTGAGCGGGCCAATGGCGACGATCATGACAGACCGGTGGCCGCGATCGAGCGTGGACTTCATCAACTCGACGGCGGATTGCGAAACAAGCGCCGGACTGGAGAAGCCGTCCGCCCACTGCGTGTAGGTCGTATTGATTTTGGATCCAGGCGCGCCGGCGGCTACCGGGATCTTCGGGCGTCCGGCGGCGGCGAGCATTTTGGCGACGAGACGGGCGCGAGCCGCGGTGTCGCCGGAGACAGTGGTGACAGCGCGCAGATCGAGTTCAGGGCTGTCGAGAACGAGCGCGACGGCGAAGGCGTCATCGATGTCGCCGCCGATGTCGGTGTCGAGGATGATAGGCGTTCGCTGCCGGGCGGCCGCGGCGAGTGTAGCGACGAGGAACAGCGCAGCCAGCGAGAGCGGCTTAGTTCTGGACGTGAAGGGCATCCGCGGTCTCCAGCGGCTCGAGGGCGGTGGCGGCGGAACGCTTGCCGTTCGTGTGGCGGGGCTTGCCATTGGATGATGCGGCGAGGCGGGCGACTTCCCTGCCCTCGGGCATCGAGGTCTGCGCGCCGGCGCGGGTGGTGGAGAGGGCTCCCGTGGCGGATCCGAAGCGGACCGCTTCGACGAGGCTCATGCCACGCACCAGGGCCACGGCCAAGCCGGCGTTGAAGGCGTCGCCGGCAGCGGTGGAGTCGACGGCTTTGACTTTGAAGGCGGGGATTAGCTGGCGGAGTCCGTCGGCTGCGGCGATGTATGCGCCGCGGCTGCCCATCTTGATGATGACGTTGGCTGGGCCGGTGTTGAGAAGAAGCTCGGCGAAGCTGGCGACGTTGAGGGGCGTAAGTTCGCCGGGAGCCACGCCGCAGAGAGCGCAGGTCTCCGTCTCGTTGGGCGTCAGCCAGGCAAGGTTGCGCAGGATCTTGCGAGGAATGGGACGCGCCGGTGCCGGTGCGGGATCGAGCATCAACGGAATGTCGAATCGGCGCGCCAGCGTGCCGAG
This sequence comes from Acidobacteriaceae bacterium, assembly GCA_035295245.1. Classification (GTDB taxonomy): domain Bacteria; phylum Acidobacteriota; class Terriglobia; order Terriglobales; family Acidobacteriaceae; genus Palsa-343. The sequence continues at coordinate 2,362 of DATGJK010000154.1, read as the reverse complement.
GTATTCGACGGTCTCGATAGGGACCTCAAGCTGCGTGAGGATCATGCCCGCGGAGCGCAGCTGGGGGAGGCTGGCTTCAAGATCTTTGGGGAGAAGCTGGTCGTTGGCGCCGGGAATCACGGTGATGCTGTTTTGTCCTTTGGCATCGACGGTGATGAGGGCAACGCCGGAGGAAACGCCTTTCGCCGTGGAAACGCCGCGGACGCTCACGCCCGCCTCCTGCAGCCCCTTGCGGAGACGCGGGCCGAAGTCATCGTCGCCGACTTTACCGATCATGGTGACGGGATGGCCCAGGCGCGCAACCGCAACGGCCTGGTTGGCTCCTTTGCCGCCGTGGAAGGTCTGGAATTTGTCGCCTTTGAGGGTCTCGCCGGGCGCGGGAATCCGCTTGCCGCTGCAGACCAGATCGAGGTTGATGCTGCCGACGACAATGATGGATGATGGCATAAGGGCTCCGAGGTTCGGGCGAATCGCGCAGGTACAGAACCAGCGTAATCCGGAAGAAACGGTTCCGGCACACAGCCGTTTTGAAACCTTTCACGATCAGCCGTGCCTGACTGTATCCCGCGCCAAAGCGGGTGTCAAGATTTCTCGCGCGGCGATGTTGACGCGGTCGAGCGCGTTTTCCGTGAGCCCTCAGCGGCTAAAGCCGCCTTTCGGGAGCCGATTGAAAATGTGCGACCTGAAGGTCGCACCTACCTTGCATTCACCTTTGGGGCACGGTGCAGGTTCCGGTGCCGATTGAAATGCGGCCTGAAGATCGCTCCTTGCGTTGCACTGACCGGTTCGCGCACGATGCAGGTTTGTGCGCTAGCTGCGGATCAGCTGGGCAACACGGCGGAAGGTTTCCACCTGGTCCTGCGGGATCTGGCCGGTCTGGTCCGGAGCCATATTGAGCAGCAGGTTGGCGTTGCCCTTCATGCAGAGGCGGTACGCCTCGGCAATCACCTCAGGACTCTGCGGTTTGTACCATGGATGCCAGAACCATGTATGCATCCACGGCATGGGCGGATAGAGCGGGCCGGTGGGGAACCAGGTTTCGAAGGGCATGTAGTACGGCCTCTTGTCGTAGGTGATATGCGCATCGTGGCCTTCGAGGGGCGGCAGCGTGTCCTCGCCGTTGATGACATCGCAGGGCCAGCTGGCAGGCTCACAGGTGCGGCCCTGGTTGACGCGGCTCTGCTTGAATCCCTGATTGTCCACGACGATGCAGTCGGGGCTGTGCGTTTTGACGAGCTGATAGAGCTCGGTGCGCTGCGCGGGGCTGAGCTTCCAGGTGATGTCGAAGAGCTGGTAGAAGGTGTTCGGGTAAAGCGTGTGCAGCTCGGTGACGTGGTGCCGGATCAGCTCGAAATACTGGTCGCCGATGGGCGCGTCCCAGTCGAATTTGCCTTCGTTGTGCGGATCGAGGATGCAGTAGTAGAAGCCGGGGCGCAGGCCGAATTCCTTGCAGGCATCGACGAAGGCGGCGACCACGTCGGTTTTGTTGCTGCTCTCACGGACGGTGTAGTCGTAGCCTTTCGACGGCCAAAGGCAGAATCCGGACATGTATTTCGCGGTGAGGACGGCGTATTTCGCGCCCAGGTCGTGGGCGACCTGAATCCACTGGCGGACGTTGAGGTTCGTCGGGTTGTAAACGGTGGCGGGCTTCGCGCCGGTGTCGTAGTCGTCGCCGGTGAAGGTGGGGGTACTGAAGTGGAAGGAGCAACCGAAGCGGAGGCGCTCGTAATTGGCCAGGGCGGGAGTGCGATCGGTCGGAGGAGTCGCGGGCGGATCAGCGGCGGCGAAGAGCGGACGGCCCACAGCGTTGGCTGCTGCGGTCGCGGCCATGGACTGGAGGAGCTGGCGACGGTTCACGGGTCCCTTTCTGACACAAAGCCCGGCGCTGTCCCGGGACCGGCAGCGCAAGGGCGGGTATTGCGGGCAAAGTCTTGAAACGTTTTACCCGCCGCGTGGAGTGGTGTCAAGGTTGCGCGCCAAGACAGGCAGGCACCCGCTATGAGACCGGGGCTTCAACCGCATCGTTTCTCTTCCTCATCGAGTGGCCTGATCTGAGACGCTACCCCGACACGAACAACTTGATCATCGTATCTCCCTGGCTTTGCGGGCATGAGGTCACGATCCCAGCTTTCAACGAATCAGATCGCCAGAATGCACCCCATATCCTCCTTCGGAAATATCACAGCGATGCCGTCCCTCTCAGCGCGGGTGCGGATGCCGAGGTCGGTGGGGTAGAGCGGGCGAGCGTTGGTGAAAGGCCGGAGACGCAGCTTCGTCACTGCACGACCGTCACGCAGCAGAGCGCGGGTGAGCGCGTGAAGGAAGACGCGATGTGCTCATCTGCAGCACGATTTTCCCACTC
>DATGJK010000153.1:0-13692 GCA_035295245.1 Acidobacteriaceae bacterium | reverse complement strand
CTGATGATGACCGTATATAGCTGCGGCTGATCCTTAGCAGTCGTAGTGGCCGGAATTGCCAGTCCTGCCACAGCCAACAAGAGGCCTGCGTGTCTGGTGAGCACGCCGGGAGTATACGCCCGAAGCTGCCGAGTGACTGGCGATGCGGACATTGCGATCCGGAGTGCGGAGCTGGGGGTGTGATTCTTTTGGATTTCAGCGGCGGCGGCCAGACCTTTTTTGCTCAGACCGGCTGAGGGGCTCGCGCGGCGCGCCGCTTCCGCTTCTCCGGCATTTGGGCTTCGAGCTTGCGGATCGCTGTGTGGACCGCGGTTTTGCGCCAGGCGGCGTGCAGCGCCTCCTGCACTTTGCGTTTCTTCGCCTTCGCCAGGAGAATGCTGGTGCAGCCTTGCTTGCCCCACGCGCCTTTTACGGGAGAGAAGGCTTTGGGAGCGGTGGCGATGAAGGCGGCTTGCTGATCGGGGAAGAGCTTCACCATGGCCCAGGCTTCGTCGGGATAGCCGAGAGTGGCGAAGATGCGGCCGCCCACCCGGAAATCCGGGTGGTTGCTGTGGGCACACTCCTGCGCATCCGGCAAAGCCAGGGCCAGATTGCGAAACTCGTCGGGCGTCATGCGGGCTGTTGCTCCGCCTGGGTTGCCATCGCCTCCTTCATCTCCTCGGGCGAGACGTCGCGCACGTGCGTGGCGATGTACCACTGGAAGCCGAAGGGGTCCTGGACGCCGGCGGAGCGATCGCCGTAGAACTGGTCGGCGGGCTCGCGGACGCTTTTTGCTCCGGCAGCGATCGCCTGGTAGTAGGTGGCGTCGCAGTCCTCCACATAAAGAGCCAGGCTGAAGGGCGCGCCCTTGTAGTACTCGGGGCTGCAGATGCCGCGCTCGGGAGCTTCGTCGGCCATCATTATGACGGAGTCGCCGAAACGCATTTCCGCGTGCATGACACGTCCGTCGGGGCTGGGCATCTGGACCAGGGTGGTCGCGCCGAATGCTTTTTTGTAGAACTCGATCGCCTGGGCGGCGCCGCGAATGTACAGATACGGCTGAACGCTGTGATATCCGTCGGGGATAGGTTTCACCGGCATAGGCACCTCCTTGCGGTCCCAACAATTTTGCATATGCGGTGCTGCCGGCGCAATCGGGAAAAAGCCTAGGCTCGGTTGCCGCGTCGCAGGCCGGGCAGGATCAGCTCGCTGCCGCCCCAGCGAACGGAGCTCATGGTGAGATAGGTCTCACGACCTGGCCTGCGGATGACCTCGACAACTTCGCCATGCTGGGCCAGCCGCATGGTCTGGGCGCATTTGCCGCACAGCCAGAAGTGCTCCAGGTGGCGGGTTCGTTTTGAGCCATTGGCGCCGTTGGCCGACGGCACGTCGAAGACGAAGACCCGGCCTTCGCGCAGATAGATCAGGGGTCTGGCACAGGCTGGATTGGCGCACTGACTCATCATGGGTCACCTCCCCGGCTCAATCTGCTGCTACGGCGGGACATCAATTCCAGGCGCGGCCTGTCACTCTGTTTGTCGTTTGCCTGGGTTCCCTGGGTTCGGCCTGGAGACGCGTCGATCCGGTATCGATTCAACGGCTCTGCAAAAAAAGCTCAGGCCGCTCGAGGACAGCGGGAGCGGTGAAATGGCACGGCCAATGATGGAGGACCGACGCTCCAGAGTATCGGCGGACCGCAGACGCGTGTCAACCGCGCTGTGGAAATCCGAGAGCGCCGGACCCGGAGTGATGGCGGTCGTCACCCTGTCTGCGCCATGACAAATCGAAGAGAGCCGAAACTAGTTCTTTGCCGGGGTCAGGTGCATCGGCTCGTTGAGGCTGAAGATCAGCACGGAGCCTTTCGGCAATTCCGCCGCCGAGGGGCTCTGGCGGAGGAGATGCGTGGTTTCGACTCCCGCGCCCACGAGAGCACCGGCTCCCGCGCCGATCGGGCCGCCGACTGCGCCGCCCACCGCTGCGCCGGTTCCCACGGTGGCCCCGTACTGGATGGCGTCCTTGGTGTAGTGGGTGCCGGCAACGACGGAGCCTTCTTCATTGGCGTCGGTTCCAGGCGCGTAGCTTTCGATGACGTCCGCATCGACGTGGTAGGCGGTGCTGTCCGGCAGCACGATGGTGTCGGCGTGGAGACGCATGGATGCATGCATCCCGAAGTGATGTCCCTGGGAGACGTGCAGGACGCGGCCGCGCAGCTCTGAACCAGCGGGGATGACGACGGTGTTGTCGTTGTATACGTCCATCCGCACGGTCGCGTTGAACGGTGTGCCAGCCTCAGTATCTTTCGTCGAGAGGGCTTCCTTCAGGCGGACAGAGATGTTCGTCCCGGTGCGCAGGTCGTTGGGGTTGAACGGGATGTAGCTGACGATACCGTAATCGGAGGAATCGCCGGTATCGTTCGCATCGCGCTGGTGGAATGCAGTGGTTGCCGGAGGAGCGCTGGCGTGACTGGGCACGACGGTGACGATCCCGTCATCGGTGTTATCGGTTTCGCCGGGATATCCGGGATGGGTGGCCGGCTCAACGGCGAGGATGGCAGCCGGAGTAGTCGCAGCTGGTTTCGGTCCGGACGGGGTGGCCGCGGGAATGGCAGCGGACGGCTTGGCCGGAGCGGATGGAGAAGCCGGTGTGGGCACGCTGGCCGCCGGGGGCGGTGGAGGATTGGTCATATCCTCGTCGGCCCGGATGGTGTCGTCAGGCGGCGGCTGTGAAACTCCGGTCGCGTTCTGGCTCGGTTGCGGCTTTTGCTGATCCTGCTGCGCGGGCGTGGACTGCGCCACAGCGGCGACGGTCATGCCGGCAAGAGCGGCAACGATGAGAAGGCGGCCAATCGATTTCATTGCAATCTAACTCCTCGCCTGAAAAAACACAGAGGGGCCGGAGACGCACAATTCCTGGCGTGTAAACCCGCGCCGAAGAGCGAAGTCGCGGCCCGTCGGGGGAAGGCCCTCCACCATCAGCGTAGCCCCGTAGACGGATCTGCGCCACACAGCGGCCGCCGCGGCGAACCAACCTGAATACGGGAGTGAGATGCGCATCGCAGCTTCACTGATCAGGCCGCATAGCGCGCGGGGAGGCTGCGCAGGGCCGCCAGCAGCTCCTCGGGGTGGAGCGGCTTGGGCAATAATCTGCAGCGCAGTCCGCGGGCGTAGCGGTCCATCATGGTGGGGGCATCGCCGTGGCCGGAGATGAAGATGATGCTGCAGTCGGGGTGCTCTTTGCCGATCGCAAGCGCGGCGTCGATGCCGGTCATGTCCTCCATGACGATGTCGATCAGGAGAACGTCGGGGGGCGATTGCGAGGCCAGGTCAACGGCCTGATGGCCGCGATAGGCCGCCATGGCTTCGAATCCGCTTTGGTTCAGGATGAGGGCGAGGGTGTCAGCAATGATCGCTTCATCATCGACCACCAGAATCTTCGTCTTCGCCGGGTTGGGGGACGATGGCATGCGATACGGATCCCGTAACCGGAAATCAGAAAGGTCCGGCTGTGCAAACCGGACCGCTCCTGTTCTAACCGGTGGCCAGTTTACTCGAAAGTAGTCAGGTCTTCGAACAACTTTGGTAACCTGGCGGGAAATGGCGCGGCAGCGGTGTCCATCGTAAATATGTATATATCTAACTCATAATAAACAAATTACAAAGGAAGATTAATGGCGGAGGTGATGCAGGCGCTGGCTCAGCGTATCTGTGAGGCGCTGCTGGGCGGCTTCATCGAGCTTGCGTCCTCCGGACGTCAGATAGAAGACGTCGATGACGATTTCGCCCTCGGTATCGATCAGCGCGACCTCAATGTTGCAGTGGCAGGAGGCAAAGCTCAGAGCAATCTCCCTCAGGAGACCGCGGGTATCCTGGGTGACGATTTGCAGCAGGGTGCTGTGCGAGGAGGCGTCATTGTCGAATTCGAAGCGGGTGGCGATGCTGACGCGCGGCCGCGGCAGCTTGTGGTTGCGGGAGGCGAGCAACTGCTGCAGGGAGATGCGGTGGGAGAGCGTGTCGCGAATGCTCTGCAGGAAGGGGCCGATTTCCGACTGGTTCAGCTCGAGGGTGCGGTAGGTGTCGGTGAACTGGAAGGTGTCGACGATGATGCCGGCAGCGTTGGAGAAGGCGTCGGCTTTGACGATGTTCATGCCCCAGGCGGAGAGCACGCCAGCCATGTCGGCGAAGAGGCCGGGGCGGTCGACAGTCACCATCGTGACCTCGTTCAGCTGGCGCACCGTGCGGAAGGCCACCTGCACGGGATCGGCGGAGAGGCAGTGCGCCATGCGGAAATGGGCGGCAATCTGCTCGGGGCTGCGCGTGGCCAGGTAGCGCTGCGGCAAGCCCTCGAGAAAGCCGCGGAGCTCATCGATGGCTGCGGAGCCCGGGTCGGGTGGGGCGGGCAGCTTGCCGGCGCCATCCGACGAAGCAGGCGGCAGCTGGGCGACGATGCGGCTGATCAGGGCTGGATCGGCCGCGGCATGGTAACGCACTTCGTCCACGCTGCGGTCGAGGAAGTTCGAAGCGCTCATGTAAAGCTGCCAGAGGCTGTCGGCCTTCCACGGGGTGAGCGCTTCGGGCGAGACGGCGCGAATGTCGGCATACGTCATCAGCGTCAGCATCTTGAGCTGCGGCTGGGTGGCGACTTTCTCGGCGAACGAGCGGATGTTTTCCGTATCGAAGATGTCGCGGCGCATGGCAGCCGACATCTCCAGATGGTTGCGGATGACTCGGCGGACGGTTTCGCGCTCTTCCGGATCGAGTTCGAGGCGGGCAAAGAGGCTCTCGCACAGCTCCACGCTCGCGGTGGCATGGCTGCCGTTGCGCCGGGCTTTGCCGGTGTCGTGCATCAGCAGAGCAAGCAGGAAGAGGTCGAGGCGATCGATTTCCGGCAGCAGGGTTGCGAGGCGCTTCTCCCAGTCGTGCTGGGGCTGGCGGAGGCGGTGCACGTTGTCGATGACGTGGAAGGTATGCTCGTCCACGGTGTAGCGGTGCCAGGTGTCGCGGATGACCAGCGACTCAATGCCGTGGAACTCCGGGATGATCAGTTCCAGGATGCCGAGGGCGTGCATGGTGCGCAGCGCGTGCGCGGCCCACGGGCCCAGCAGCACCTCGCGGAGGCAGTTCCACAGGAAGGGGCCTTCGGGCATCTGGACGGCGAGCATGGGCAGCGCGTCGGAGATGCGGTCTTCCGCAGTGAAGCTGAGCTTGTAGCCATTTTTGGCCATCAATCCGAAGATCTGCAGGATGCTGTCGCCGTCGTTGATCTCCGCGCCGGCGGCCAGGTCGAGTCTTCCGTCCTGGAGAAAGAAGTCCGTGCCGGGGACGGGAGCCCGCTTGCGGCGAAATTGCTTGTAAAAGGAGCGGCGGGGCGGCGGCACCGCATCCATCAGCAGGGTCGCGCGGCGGTAGACGGTCCGCGCCTGGCGGTACCAGTTGCGCATCCAGTAGGCGGGGTCGGAGGTTCCCCGCGTCTCGAGACCGATGGAAAGGGCAGCGGCTTCGTCCTGCGCGTGCCAGTCCAGGGTGTTGTCGTCGTGCCCGGAACGGTAGTGCAGAAAACATCGGACGGCAGAAAGGAAGTCGTAAGCCGACTCCAGTTCGTCGTGGGTTCCGTAGAATTCGTCGGCGGCGGCCTGGGGCCAGCCCTTTTCGGCGTGGATGGCATTGAGCAGCGTAAGCCACTGCGTCAGGTGGTAGTCGCGCAGTCCGCCGGGGCACTCCTTGACGTTGGGCTCGACGTGGAAGATGGTGTCGCCGAAACGGGCATGGCGGGCGCGGGCCATCTCGGCGAGGTTCTGCACGACCATGTCCCACTCGCGCAGGATGACGGAGGGCAGGAGTTCCTTTTCAAATTTTGCGTACAGATCACGGCTGCCGGTGAGATAGCGGCGATCCAGGAGGGAAACGGTGAATTCCAGATTGTCGGGATGGACGCGTTCGCACTCTTTCAGCGTGCGAGTCACGGGGCTGGCACGAAGGCCGATGTCCCACATGGCCTGGGTACAGGTACGGATGCGGTCTTTCCAGGCAGGTTCGGACTTCTCGTTGATGATGAGGAAGAGCACGTCAACGTCGGAGCAGGGGAAAAGCTCCCGCCGCCCAAAGCCGCCGGTGGCGACGATGGCGATCTCATGCTCGCCGGCTCCGGCGGCGATGTCGTCCCACAGGCGGCAGATCAGGTTGCCGACGATCTGGGCGCGCCTGCGAATCGCTGCGGAGCCGTCGCCGGTGCGCTCGAAGGTCTGCCGCACCAAAGCGGAGTCTTCCTGATAGCGGGTACGGAGTCGCGTCAGCGTGGGCGGCTCAGGAGACATGGCAACCTGCAAATGAAATCAGCGTCTCCGCCGGGACGGAGACTTCAGTTGCGGCGGCCGCGTTCTCTGCCGCCAGGATCAGAGCGCGGCGGATCCGCGCTCGTCGTTGCGGATGCGAATGGCGTCGTCGATCTTCGAAACAAAGATTTTGCCATCGCCGATCTTGCCCGTCCGTGCTGAGGACAGTATGGCCTGGATGGCCTTGTCGGCCATCTCGTCGCGGACGACCATTTCGATTTTGATTTTGGGGAGGAGGTCCACGGTGTACTCGCGGCCGCGGTAAAACTCCGTGTGTCCCTTTTGGCGGCCATGGCCGCGCGCTTCGAGGATGGTCATGCCTTCGATGCCCGCCTCGAGCAGGGCGTCTTTCACAGCGTCGAGCTTGGAAGGCTGAATGACAGCTTCAATTTTTTGCATAAGCGTTCAATATCCCGGCTAGTCAGAGTATCAGAAGTGGTTGAGAACACAGCAGAGCACTTCAGGAACCGAAGTCGTACCCCTCCTCGCCGTGCTGGGTAATGTCGAGTCCCTCGATCTCGTGTTCGCGGCTGACGCGCAGGCCCACCACCGCGTCGACGAGCTTGAGCAGGATCAGCGTACCGACAATCGAAAGGGTCCAGGCAATGGCGACTCCTGCGAATTGATGCCCGACCTGGGCCCAGTTGCCGTCGATCGCTCCTGTCGCCTTGCCGGGCCCGAAAATCGGATTAATGGCGCTGGAGGCGAAAAAGCCGGTGAGGATGGCACCGATGGTCCCGCCGGCACCGTGTACGCCGAAGGCGTCGAGCGAGTCGTCGTAGCCGAAGATCTTTTTGACCACGGTGACCATGAGATAGCAAAAGACGCCGGCCACGGCTCCGATGAGGAGCGCCGACATGGGCTGCACGAATCCGGAAGCGGGGGTGATGGCGACCAGGCCGGCCACCGCGCCGGAGATCGCGCCCAGCGCGCTGGGCTTGCCGTTGCGGATCCATTCGGCGGCGCTCCAGCCCATGGCCGCGGCCGCCGTGGCGAAATGCGTGTTGACGAAAGCGCTGGTGGCGAGGCCGTTGGCGGCAACGGCAGAGCCGGCGTTGAATCCGAACCAGCCGACCCACAACATGCAGGCGCCGATGAAGCTGAGGACCACGGAGTGGGGCGGCGAAGGTTCGCGCGGATAGCCTACCCGCTTGCCCATATAAATCGCGCAGACCAGCGCCGAAACGCCCGAGGTGACATGGACGACGGTGCCGCCGGCGAAATCGAGGCAGGGAATTGCGCCGCCCAGCGATGCGTTCAGCAGCCCGCCCTTGCCCCAAACCATGTGGGCCATGGGCGCGTAGATGACGATGGACCAGAGGGTGAGAAAGAGGCACATGGCGCTGAATTTCATGCGCTCGGCGAAGGCTCCGCAGATGAGGGCCGGGGTGATGATGGCGAACATGAGCTGGTAGATCATGTACGTCTGCGCCGGCACGGTGGCGCCGTAATCGGGATCGGGCGTGAGGCCGACGTTGTGCATGAGCGCGAAATGGAATCCGCCGATGAAGGCGTTGCCGCGGCTGAAGGCCAGGCTATAGGAGAAGAAAGCCCAGAGCACGGTGACGATGCACATCATCGCGAAGCTCTGCATCATGGTGCCGAGCACGTTTTTGCGGCGCACGAGGCCGCCATAGAAAAGGGCCAGGCCGGGGCCGGTCATGAACAGCACCAGCGCGGCGCTGGTGAGCATCCAGGCGTTATCGCCCGTGGAAATGGCGGGCGCGGCGGGTGTCTGAGCGAGGGCAGCCGGCGCGCAACCCAGGACGCAGGCTGCCGCGGGCAGAAACACGGGCAGAAAACGGCGAAAACGCATAGCACTCCCGGAAAGGATTGAGAACGGCGACGGCGAGGGTGATCCGCAGGCGAGAGCGACGGGGTCGCGCCGGGACGGAATGCAGTTGTTATGGTTACTTTTACATATTTTCCGCAAAGGTCCAACAGGAATTGGGCACCGTAAGCAAGCGTGGCGGCGCGTGGAACGGGAATTCTCCAACGCTCGGCGGTATCATGGAGGTATGAGTGAAGCGCTACGCGACCGACGCTTGTTTGGCACGCTGGAGAGCAGCGCGAAGAACCGCGAGAAGGTGCTCGAAGCGAGTTACGGCTACGAGCAGCCGGAAGGCGTGTTTCTGACGACGGTGGATGCAGCGATCAACTGGATCCGCAAGAACTCCATTTGGCCGATGACCTTCGGGCTCGCCTGTTGCGCGATTGAGATGATGTCGATGGGCGCCTCGCGTTTCGACGTGGCGCGTTTCGGCGCAGAAGTATTTCGGCCGTCACCGCGTCAATCAGATCTGATGGTTATTGCGGGCCGCGTTTCATGGAAAATGGCGCCGGTGATCCGGCGGCTCTATGACCAGATGCCGGAACCCAAATGGGTGATCTCCATGGGCGCGTGCGCGACCTCGGGCGGCGTCTTCAACAACTATGCTTTGGTGCAGGGCGTGAACCAGGTGATTCCGGTGGATGTCTACGTGCCGGGCTGTCCGCCGCGGCCGGAACAATTGCTGTATGCCATCACGTTGTTGCAGGAAAAAATTCAGCACGAACAGGGATCGCTCAAGCGGGTGCTGAACCTGCGATAAGGCCGGGTACTCCGGCTGCATCCTGGTAACATTACTTCGGCAGTCAAAACCAATTCCATTCCGTCCCGTCCTCCGGCACGCCGACAGCCTTTCCTTCTATCAAATTTGGTGAGGAACAAAATCTGGCAACACATTGAGAAAATGCGGCCTGGAGCCTCTAAAGCTGTGATAATTTCGATATCGCGGAAGTTTGGGAGAATTAACTCCCCGTCTAGCATGATCCTGGCGATTGCAGCCTGAGATCGCGCAGCATTCGACAACAGATACACAGCGGTGCGGAGGATTGACGCATGCAAGCACGTCCATTTAGCTTTCTGGGCCGAATCTTGTTCTCGGGATGCGCACTGGTACTGAGCGCATCGGTTGTTCTGGGGCAAGCTTCATCGGCAAATTCGGCGGCATCGACACAGCCGCCAGCATCCCGTTCTGATGTATTTCTTGGATATTCCTACCTGGCGCCCCACGGCTCCGTGCAAACGCCTTTGGCCAATGGAACGTTTCGTACGGACCGCTACGACGCCATCAATGTTGGGGCGATTGGCAGCTATTCGTACTTTTTTAACCGCTATGTCGGCGGGCAGATCGAACTCGCCATTCATCCGAACGGCAACAACGATGGAGACGGCACCGGTTCGGCCGGAATTATCTTTCGCTTGCCTGAAGAAGGCGTGACGCCTTTTGTTCACGCGCTCGCGGGCGCGACCAAGCTGGGCGGCCCGAACGCGGAACCTTTCGTTTCGCACCCCTACACCTGGGGCCCGGCACTAACGGTTGGAGCGGGACTCGATTATGAATTTCCCGGTGCCCACCGGTTTGCGCTGCGGATTTTCCAGGCCGATTACCAGTACCTGCACGCGGACTTCGGACCGCAGCCCGTCAGCGGCGGCCGCGCGAACCTGAACGCAGTTCAGCTCAGCACCGGGATCGTCCTCCACTTCGGCAGCATCTCGCCTCCGCCTCCGGTGCAGTATTCCTGCTCCGCGAGCCCGGCGTCAGTCTTTCCGGGTGAGCAGGTCACGATTACCGGCAACGCGACCAATCTGAACCCGAAAAAGAAGGCCAGCTACAGCTGGAGCGGTCAGGGCGTGACGGTGGGCGGCACGAATTCGACGACCACTGTCGACACGGCGAACCTTGCTCCCGGAAATTACACGGTGACCGGCCACGTGACGGAAGGGCAGAAGGCCTGGATGTCCGCCGATTGCACCTCGCAGTTTGCCGTGAAGCAGTTTGAGCCGCCGACCATCAGCTGCTCGGCGAGTCCTACGACCGTGAAACCGGGTGAGAGCTCGACGGTCACCTGCAACGGCGTAAGCCCGCAGAACCGTCCGCTGACCTACAGCTACTCGGAGTCGGCTGGATCCATCAACGGTACCGGCAACTCGGCCACCCTGAACACGACCGGCGCGCCTTCGGGGGCAATCACAGTGACCGGCACGGTGCAGGATGACAAAGGCCAGACGGCTTCGGCGACCACCACGGTGGATGTCGAGCAACCGCCGCCGCCGCCGACTCCGCACACGCAGACGCTGTGCTCGATCCAGTTCACGAACGATCCGAAGCGTCCGACGCGTGTCGACAACGAAGCCAAGGCCTGCCTTGACGACGTGGCCCTGAACGCGCAGCAGAAGCCCGACAACACCCTGGTGGTGGTGGGCAACTCCGCACCCGTTCCGGAACCGAAGACGAAGGCCGCGAAACGCCACGCTCTTACCGCCGAAGACATGGCGGCGCAGCGCGCGGTGAATGAGAAGGACTATCTGGTGACGGAGAAGGGCATTGACGCGAGCCGCATCCAGGTGCGGACCGCCAATGCCGGCCAGGATGAGGTGCAAAACTACCTCGTTCCGGCGGGAGCCACGTTCGAAAACGATGTGCCCGGAACGACGTCGCTCGACGAGAGCCACTACAAGGCCCAGAAACGGACGGCAACTCCGGTTCCCCACCACCACAAAGCGGCAACGAAGTAAGCAGCAGAAAATACAGCCACAAAAGGGCCGACCGATCGGGTCGGCCCATCTTTTTGCCGATGCGGCATGGCTCTTTGGTTTCGTCATTTTTTGGCTCTTTGGTCTCACACTTTGGTCCTAAAGTGGCATCAGAAAGTGCAGCCCGTCCGCCGGAAAACGGCTAGTATGGGGGACGCCTTCTCAGGCACCCTGAAACCGCGGGACGCTGGTTTGGGTTCCGCAAGCAAGAGGCCTATGAAACTGAAGCAGCTGCGATTCCCCCTCGCACTTCTTTCGATCCTGTTCGCAGGATCGTGCTTCCACGCTGCATTTGCAGCCCCCACATTCTGGTCGTCCGTTGGTCCTGATGGCGGAGATGCGCGCCGGTTCGCCTTCGATCCGCGCGATCCGAGCCGCATTTATCTGGGCACCACCGATAGCTGGATCTATGTCTCCAACGACGGAGGCTCCTCCTGGTCACGGCTGGCAGAACTGCCCAGCCACGATCATCTGGTCGTCGACAGTCTGGTGGTCGATCGCGAAGATCCGAGCACGTTGTACGCCGGTGTTTATGTGATGGATCAGACCGACGGCGGTGTGTTCATCAGCCATGACAGAGGCAGGACGTGGGCGCAGGCCGATGCCATGCGCGGGCAGTCCGTCTTTGCTCTGGTGCAGTCGGTTTCTGCGCCGAACACCTTTGTGGCTGGAACGCTCAAAGGCGTCTACCGGAGCGACGACCGGGGCGCACACTGGCGCGCGATCAGCCCGGCTGGCAGCCGCGAAGTCCATGAGGTGCAGTCGATCGCGATCGATCCGTATGATGCGAACACGATTTACGCCGGAACCTGGCATCTGCCGTGGAAGACAACCGATAACGGCGCGCACTGGAGCAGCATCAAGGACGGCCTGATCGACGACTCCGATGTCTTCTCGATGGTCATCGACCGGACGCGGCCGACCACCATGTTCCTGAGCGCCTGCTCCGGGATCTACAAGACCGACTCGGCCGGCCAGCTGTTCCACAAGGTGCAGGGCATTCCTTCGACGGCGCGCCGCACGCGCGTGCTCATGATGGACCCGGCGAATCCGAACACGGTTTACGCCGGAACCACGGAAGGACTGTACAAAACACAGGACGGCGGCACCGTCTGGAGCCGCACGACGGGTCCGGACCTCATCGTCAACGACGTGTATGTCGATCCGCGGAATCCGCGGCATGTGCTGCTGGCAACCGACCGCAGCGGCGTGCTGGCCAGCGAGGATGCCGGCGCAGGCTTCATCTCGTCGAATACCGGATTCTCGGAGCGGCAGGTCGCCGCTCTGCTCGCCGACAGCCTTCATGAAGGCACCATCTACGCCGGGGTCATCAACGACAAGATCTACGGCGGCGTCTTCGTGACAAAGGACTTCGGCAGAACCTGGAAGCAGCGCAGCGAAGGGCTCGAGGGACGCGATGTTTTCGAGCTTGCGCAAACGAGCGATGGCACAGTGCTGGCGGGAACCAGCGATGGCGTTTATCGCTGGACCGGCAGCGTCTGGACTCGCAACGACACCGTTACGGGTCCTGTGACGGTTCCCGTTGCGCCCGAGCGGACTCGCAGCTCAAAGAGCCGTGAAAGCCAGCGCGAACGCGAAGCCCGCACAGAGGAGGAGCGCGCAGCGGCGCACAGAGTGCACGTCTCGGCCATCCAGGGTCGTGTGACGGCACTGGTCGTCCTGGGCGATACCTGCTATACGGCAACCGCGCAGGGAGTCTTCCGCAGCACGAACCACGGCGCCACGTGGCAGGGGCCGATGCTCGGCGTCTCGGCGCCGGGCAGTTTCGCCGGAGCCGGCAGCTACTACGCCGTTGCCGGACAGGGCGAGACGATCTTTGCGGGGCGGCGGCAGGGCATCATGATGTCGGAGAATCGCGGCGCCACCTGGAAGGCGATCTCCTTCCCGACGGGGCTGACCGCGCTGCGTACGCTTGCGGTGGCGCCGGATGGCTCGGTGTGGGCCGGAGGGCGTGAGGGCGTATTTACGAGCGTCGACCATGGCCTCACCTGGTCGCGGTTCGACAAGCTGCCGGTAACGGACATCACCAGCCTCGCGTGGAACCACAAGCTGGGGCGCATGATGCTGACCTCCGGGCAGAACACGCTGATCTTCGCCATCGATCCGGCGGACAAAACCTGGAAATGG
Source organism: Acidobacteriaceae bacterium (assembly GCA_035295245.1). Lineage (GTDB taxonomy): Bacteria > Acidobacteriota > Terriglobia > Terriglobales > Acidobacteriaceae > Palsa-343. The sequence goes on along the minus strand of DATGJK010000153.1, from coordinate 658 downwards.
TGGAATCCGGGATGGATGGTCCACTCAGTGGCCTCTCTGCAGGGGCGGCTGGTCGCGGCGTCGATGTTCAGCGGCGTCGTGGTGCAGCCGGATTCCGAGCAGGCGAGCCTGAGCGTTGGCGGTATGCAGAGCGCGCAGAGATAACGGGTGACGTTCCACCTTCGACCGGCGAAGCCCGACGACTTCAGCGAGTTGTACGCGGTTGATCAGTCGTGCTTCAGCCAGGGCATCGCCTGGTCGAAGGCGGAGCTGGCCTATTTCCTCCGCTATCCGGGCAATTTCTCGCTGGTTGTCGAAGAAGATGGCGTGCCTGGGATTGCCGGGTTCGCCATCGCCGGTTTGCAGCGTAAGCGCGGGCTGATGTTCGGCCGCCTCATCACCATCGACGTTCGCACGCATTGCCGGCGCCGCGGTGTCGGCCAAATGCTCATGAACGCTATCGAGGAGCGGCTGCGGGAAGCCGGGGCCGAATCCATCCAACTGGAAGTCGCCATCAACAACGGAGTGGCGCAGGAGTTCTACGGCCGTCGCGGATTTGTGCGCACGGGGCGCATTCCTGGTTACTACAAGGGCCGGCTCGACGCCTATGTCATGGAAAAGCGTCTGAAGGCGAAGGCTGCCGCGCGACTACAATAGCAATCAATGCTTCGTTGCAGTG
>DATGJK010000152.1:0-4206 GCA_035295245.1 Acidobacteriaceae bacterium | reverse complement strand
TCCCGGCTCCGAAATATCCTCCGTAGATGCCGACCGCGAACTGCGCAAGCGCCGCACTCAGGATCCTCACGCCGCTTCGCCGCCTGCTCTCCCGCTCCGCTGGGCCACCCGCAGGATCGTGCGCCGACAGGCCCGCCGCACGGGCGCGCAGCCTGCGCTGCACCGGAGCCTGGAGGGCGAACAGCACCGTCGCAAACAGGATCAGGAAGGGAACGAGATGCGCGAAGATCTGCGCCGGTGTTCGCCGCAGCAACAACGCCCCCGCCAGTCCGCCCAGCACAGCCGGAATGGCGAGCAGCAGCATCCGGCGAGGCACCGCCGCAAGCTCCCGGCGGAATCCCCAGATGCTGCCCAGCGACCCGGGCCAGATGGCAACCGTGCTCGTCGCGTTCGCGGCAATCGGCGGCAGCCCCAGACCGATCAGCGCCGGAAAACTGATCAGGGTCCCCCCGCCCGCCACGGAGTTGATGCCGCCGGCCAGGAAAGCCGCGCCCATCGCCGCGATCAGATGCGCAATCGTGAGAGCGCCCACTCGCTCAGTGTACGGGCCCGTTCAGCGAACCGGCCCTCAGTACTTCGCCAGATCGGTAATGGCCCTGAAGATTCCCTCCGGCTGGGGCAGGATCGCTTCCTCCACCTGCGGCTGGTAAGCGACGAAGGTGTCCAGCGCGCCCAGACGGCGAACCGGAGCGTCGAGCGAGTCGAACAGCTCCTGGCCGATGCGTGCTGCGATCTCCGCACCGTAACCCCAGCTCAGCGTGTCCTCGTGAGCGACCAGCACTTTGTTCGTCTTCTGCACGGACGTGGCGATCGCTTCCCAGTCGTAAGGGTTCAGCGTGCGAAGGTCGATGACCTCTGTCTCGATTTGCAGCTCGCGCGCTGCGCGCTGCGCTGCCTGCAGCGTGCGCAGCACCAGCGCTCCATAGGTAATCACGGTAAGATGCTTCCCCTCGCGTACGACTTTCGCCTTGCCGAAGGGAATCGTGTAGTCCGGTCCGGGATACGGCGCGCGCCCCCACGTCTCGCGGTAGAGCCGCTTGTGTTCGAAGAAGAGCACCGGATCGTCGCTGCGGATCGCGGTGCGCAGCAGGCCGTTGGCATCGAGCGCGTTGGAAGGGAACACCACGCGCAGCCCGGGAATATGCGTGAAGATGCTCTCGCCGCTTTGCGAGTGATAGATGGCGCCCCCGGTCAGGTATCCGCCGATGGGCACCCGGATCACCGCCGGCGCGGCGTATCCGCCATTCGACCGCCAACGTATCAGCGGCAGCTCGTTACGCAGCTGATGCATCGCCGGCCAAATGTAGTCGAAGAACTGAATTTCGGCGACCGGCTTCAGACCGCGAATCGCCATGCCCACCGCGCGCCCCACGATCGAGGCTTCCGCCAGCGGCGAATTGAACACGCGCGCCGCCCCATACGCGCACTGCAGGCCTGAGGTGAGCTTAAAGACGCCGCCCTTGCCCTTGACCGTCTTCTGTTCGAGATACTCTTCGCGCGAGCAGTCGGCGACGTCCTCGCCGAAGACGACGATGCGCGGATCGCGCCGCATTTCGTCATTGAGGCAGGCATTGATCAGGTCCGCCATCGTGCGGTCGTCGCCTTTCGGTTTCGCATCCACTGCGAGTTCGGCGCGCGTTGGATCCACATTCTCGGAATACTGGTGGCGCAGGATCGCCGTCGGCTCCGTGGAGGGCTTCGGCGCCTTCAGCGCGTGCTCTGCGGCCACGCGCACCTCCTCATCGCATTTCTTCTCGATGCGCTCGATCTCGGCCGCATCCAGAATGCCCTCGCGCAGCAGCAGCATCTGGAAATTGTGAATCGGGTCGCGCAGCGCATCCCTTTGCCGCTCGCTCTCAGGTCGGTAGAGCCGCGCATCGTCGGAGTGCGAATGCGCATAGGGACGAATGACGTGCCCGTGCACCAGGGCCGGGCCCTTGCGCGCGCGGCAGTGAGCGACAGCAGCTTCAAAAGCCTGCAGGCAGGCGATCGGGTCGGTGCCGTCCACTTCGGCAAAGTAGAAATTGGGGAAGTTTCCGAGCAGCCGCGAAATGTTCCCGCCCGGCGTGTTCACTTCCACCGGGACGGAAATCGCGTACTCGTTATCTTCCACCACGAACAGCACCGGCAGCTTGCGGTTTGAGGCGATGCTGATGGATTCCCAGAATTCGCCCTGGCTCGTCGAGCCTTCGCCGATGGAAACGTAAACAACCTCGTCGCCGTGGAAATCCACCTGATGGAACTGGCTGTAGTCGCCCGGCCGCTGCTCTGCAGCCTCCGGATGCTGGCTGAAGTAGATCGAGGCGTCAGCGCAGCCAATCGCGTGCAGGCACTGCGTCGCAGTCGACGAGGATTGCGTGACGATGTGCAGCTTCGGATCGCTCCAGTGCGAGGGCATCTGCCGTCCGCCGCTGGCGATATCCGCAGCCGCCCCGACGGATTGAAGCAATTGCTCCTCGACCGTGGACCCGAGCGCCAGCGACAGTCCGCGATCTCGATAGTAGGGAAAGAACCAGTCGTACCCGGCGCGCAGCGACAGCCCGGCAGCGACCAGCAGCGCTTCGTGTCCGGCTCCGGAGATCTGGAAGAAGACCTTCTGCTGGTTCTTGAGGATGATCTCCCGGTCATCGGTGCGCCGCGAAAGGTACATCAACCGGTAAATCTCGATGAGCTTCTCGCGCGGTACGGGCAGCGATGAAGTCGTGGCGCCGGAAAGCTTTGCACCGTTTTGTCCGGATTTCTGGCTTTCAGCGCCTGAGACTGCGGTACGCGCCATCGAATCTCCTCATATTCAACTAAGATGACTGTTTCTTCAGTTTAGAGCCCGCCGGGAGCGCTCCGGATTCTCCAAATCGGCTCCGCAGCCACAGCGACGGAAGATTGTATCAGCGCGTTTCGTGCCCAGGCGAATGCAAATTGCGCCGACCCAACTGGTTCGACCACCGCCCGGTGGCCGGGCTCTTGCGGCCACACTCCCCGAGATGCGGTTCTGTACCGCAATGTGGATCGCTGTTATCGTGGCTGCCAATGGCCCAACGCATCAGGCATTGGTACGACTGGCCCGAAAAGTGGCGAGCCTTCCGTCACGTGCCGTTCCGGCGGATGTGGCTGCTCTATACGGCCGTGTTTCTGCTGTTCTCGATCATCGGCATGTTCAGCGATCTGATGAGCATGGGCCGCCTGCCGTATCCGGTCGCCGTCATGATCAGCGTGCTGTGTGGGCTGGATGCTGCGCTGTGGCTCTTTATGATGAACCGCCTGCCCTGGCCGTCGGTTTTCGTCATGGTGGGGTTGCAATTCGCACAGGGGCCATTCATCAGTTTCGTGGCGCGGTGGATGGGAACTGTTTTCAGGCTCACCGCTCCATCGCAGGAGGCCGGGATCCGATTTGCGGCAATTGGAGTCCTGGTGGTTGCAATCCTCTCCTACGCCTTCTTCGTGATCTTTTTTCAGGTCGAAGCCAAAGAAACCATCCGTATGCAGAACGAACTCGAACTGGCGCACGGCATCCAGCAGACGCTGGTGCCGCCGATATCCCTGCGGACGGATCGCTTCGAGGTTTACGGCATTTCGCAGCCCAGCGACAAAGTCGGCGGCGATCTGGTCGACGCCGTCCTGCTGCCCAACGGCGACATCATTGCCTACCTCGCCGACATTGCCGGACACGGCCTCTCGGCCGGCATTCTGATGGGCATGCTGAAGACCGCCGCGCATACCGCGCTGCTCGACGCCACTTCAGGCAATCCCGCCGAGTCCCTGCCGATCCTCCTGGAGAAGCTCAACCGCGTGCTGCCGGATGTGAAAGAGCCGCAGATGTATGCCACCCTGACGGCCTTCCGCCTGAACGCGGATGGCAGCGCCTGGTGCGCCATGGCGGCGAGCCCTCCGGTCCTTCACTGGAGCCCCTGCCGCAGCAGCACAAACACCATCCAGACCGATCAGTTCCCGCTGGGCCTGCTGCCGGTGTCCGGCTTCGCTGGGGAGAGACTCGATCTCGCTCCCGGCGATCTTCTGGTCGTGGCCACAGACGGGGTACTGGAAGTCTGCGACCGGCAGGGTGAGGAATTCGGGGTCGAGCGGCTGACACAAACGATCGCAGAGGGACTTCAGCTATCCCTGCCCGCCCTCGCCGGCGCCATTTTGGACAAGGCGCGTTCCTTTGGCCGGCAGCTCGACGATCAGACTCTGCTGATCATTCGCCAGCTG
>DATGJK010000151.1:0-4162 GCA_035295245.1 Acidobacteriaceae bacterium | reverse complement strand
ATGAGGACGGCCGCGCCCAGCACGAGCATCGCAATCGCGGCCGCCCGCGTGACCGTGGCGTTCGCGGCCGCGGGATGGAGCTTCGGCTGCGGTGGCAGCGGTGGGGGCGTCGGCGGCGGCGGGGGCGGCGGTGGCGGCCGGAACCGCCGCGGAATCGCCGCCAGGCTGGCCAGGGGCCGACTGGCGCATGAGATCCGTCGAGAGGATGACGATCACCACGCGGCGATTGGCGTTCCGGCCCAGCGCCGTGGAGTTGGTCTGAACCGGCCGCTCCTCGCCATAGCCGATCACCGCCAGACGCGCCGGCGCCACACCGTGCTTGGATAAAACCCGTACGACGCTTCCAGCCCGCGCCGCCGACAGCTCCCAGTTCGAGTAGAACAGCGCCGTCTTGATGGGCATGTTGTCGGTATGCCCCTCGACGCGGATGGAATTGGGGAAAGGTCCGAGGACTCCCCCCAGCTTCTCGATGACCCCGGCGGCACCGGGGGAGAGTTGCGCGCTGCCGCTGGGAAACAGGATGTCGGTCTTCATCTCGACTTCGATCCAGAAGTCGCTGCGACGGACGCTCACCATATCCTTCTTCACCAGATCGGACATGGCCGCTTCGACATTGTCGGCGAGCCGGGACAGTGCGGCGGCCGCCGCTGCCGCCTGAGGTGGCAGCTTGCCCGGGAGGGTGGGCTTGGAGAGGCTGACTTCGAGCGGCACGGGTGGAATTTGTGAGCGTTGGCGCCCGTCGAACGTGCTCGGACGGGCAGGGGCGACATGAGAGTCACCGCCGTCGCCAACAGCCTTGTCGCCGACTTGTATGGGCTCTGGGCTGCGCGGTGCCCCTCGGAAGGCGGCGAACAATGAATCAGACAGCACCCGGTACTTGCCTGCGTTGACCGACGAGATGGCATACATGACCACGAAGAAGGCCAGCAGCAGTGTCAGCAGATCGGCATAGGGGATGGCCCACGCCTCATGGTTGGCGTGCTCGTCGTGCTTTTTCCGGCGGCGGCCGCTCGTGTGCCGTGCGCGACTCAATGCAGGTATCCCTGCAGCTTGGCCTCGATGGCGCGCGGGTTTTCACCCTGGGCGATGCAGAGCATGCCGTCTACGACCATTTCGCGCAGCTGCGTCTGTTGGGCGATGATGACTTTGAGCTTGGCGGCGACCGGCAGGAAGAAGAGATTCGCCAGTCCGATGCCATACACAGTAGCGGTGAAGGCTGCCGCGATGCCGTGGCCGAGCTTGCTCGGATCGGCGAGATTCTGCAGCACCGCCATCAGTCCCAGTACGGCACCGATGATGCCGAGCGTCGGCGCGTACACGCCCATGCCCTCGAACACCTTCGCGGCCGTCGTATCGGCGTGCTCACGCATATTGAGCTCTACGTACATCACGCTGCTGATACCTTCCGGCTCGGTTCCGTCGACCACCAATTGGAGAGCCTTCTGCACGAAATCGTCCGGCTCGTTGTCGATCATCATCTCGAGGCCCAGCAGTCCCTGCTTGCGGGCGATGTTGCTCCACTCGATGATCTTCGCAATCAGCAGGCGGCCGTTGCGCAGCGGCGGGCGCACGACCCACGGAAAGATCTTCAGGGCACGCTGCATGACCGGCAGCGGAGTCTGGATGAAGATCGCCGCCAGTGTACCCACCACGACGATCATGAACGCCGCCGCGGACACCAGTGCCATCAGCCCGGCGCCCTTGAGGACTGCGCCGACGAGAATGGCGTTCAGCGCGAGCACCAGCCCGATGATGCTCAGTATGTCCAAACTATCACCTTACATTCCAAGACCCGACAGCAGAGCATCCACATCCGTCTGGCCGGAGGCGACGTCGCCCTTCGTCACGCCGGGTACCACCGGCCCGTGACCCGCTTCCGGGTTGTCGCCCATAGTCGCGTGTTCCACCACATCTCCCGACAGACGCGCCAGATTCTCCAGGGCGCTCTCGAGCTCGCCGACCAGCTTCATGACACTGCGGATGATCTGCCCCGTGAGATCCTGGTATCCCTGCGCCAGCAGCACATCGGCGAGATTGCGCCGGATCAGCTCGGAATCGGCGCGCGCGGCCGGCAAGAACCGCTCCAGGTCCTTCAACAGGGGGAGCAGGGCATCCAGCGACTGGGCAGCGGCCTCGAGGCCCTGCACGCCGTTCACGCGCGAGCGATAGCCGCTGACAGTCTCCATCAATGCGGCCGCGCCGTGCGCCGTGCGCTCGGCAAGTGGTCCGGACTGTTCGACGAGGTCCAGCGTCCGATGCGCCGCCTCGTCGGTCATGTTGATGACGTGTACGAGCCGTGCCCGTGCATCCGGGATCTCGTTCTCCGCTATATCCTGCAGACGTGATTCGACGCTGAAGCGCTCGAGCGCCTTCTGCAGATCACCGGTGACATTGCGGATCTCGGTGAAAACCTCCGGCTCGCGCATGTGGACGATGTGGTCCACTGCCGCGAAGAAGGCGGTTTCGTCTTCCGCACGCAGCGCCTCGGTCAGCGCCTCGACGCAGGTACTGTATTCCAGCTTGAGAATTGCAAAGTTCGACATGTTGTTCTCACTTCCCGGGGCCGAGGATCTTGTCGAGCTTTTCCTTCAGGGTCTCGGCCGTAAAGGGCTTGATGACGTAACCATTCACTCCCGCCTGGGCCGCCTCGATGATCTGCTCGCGCTTGGCTTCCGCGGTCAGCATCAGGACCGGCATCTTGGCCAGTTTGGCGTCCGAGCGGACTGCCTTGATCAGATCCAGGCCCGACATTCCCGGCATGTTCCAGTCCGAGATGAGGAAATCGAAGCCGCCCTGCTGCAGCATCGGCAGTGCCGTCTTGCCGTCGTCGGCTTCCGAGACGTTCGGATAGCCCAGATCGTGCAGCAGGTTCTTGATGATCCGACGCATGGTCGAGAAGTCATCGACCACGAGAAACTTCATATCTTTGCTCACAGCCCCATCTCCCACAGGATCGACGCCTCGCGCCACCCGCAATATTTACGCCTGCACATCGACGCTCCCATCACGCCAGTCAACGAGCCGGGCCTTCAATCTCACCAGCGCCTGGCCATGCAGCTGGCACACGCGCGATTCGGTCACCTTCAACACCGCCCCGATCTCCTTGAGGTTGAGCCCGTCGCTGTAGTACAGCGACATGACCAACCGCTCCCGCTCCGGCAGCCCTTCTATCGCCCGGCTCAGAGCCGCCCGGAAGCGCTCGTCCGCCGCCTCGCGGAACGGATCGGCCGGTCCTGCAGCAGTTGCTGCAGTCGCATCATCCAGGCTCGCCAGGCGACAGCTCGCTGCGTCCTGCACGATTGAGTGATACTCATCCAGTTCGACTCCCATGCCTTGTGCGATCTCAACATCCCGCGCATCCCGCCCGGTACGCCGCTCGATTTCCTGCACTACAGCAGCGACCGCGCGCGCCTTGCGATGCACGGAGCGCGGCGCCCAATCGAGCTTGCGCAGTGCATCGATCATCGCGCCCCGAATCCGGATCCCTGCGTACGTCTCAAAGCTCGCGCCACGGTTGGCAGCGTAGTTGGACGCCGCCTCCAGCAACCCCAGCATTCCCGCCTGGATCAGATCATCCACCTCCACCGAGGGCGGCAACCGCCCGGCCAGGTGGTATGCAATCCGCTTCACCAGCTCGGCATGCTGCAAAACCAGCCGATCCGACTCGCCCGAGGCGCGGCCCGCGCTGTAGGCGCTGGCAGCGTTCATCGCACTGCTTCCAGCCGTGCGGCGTTCTTGCGCACCAGCCGCTCGACGAAGAATTCAATGTTTCCTCGCGGACCCGGCGGTACCGGCCATGTATCGGCGCGCGCGGCCAGTTTCTTGAAGGCGCGCGCGGCCGGACAGGATGGATAAGCTTCAAAAACGGGACGCTGCTCTCTCACCGAACGCCGAAGGTACTCGTCTTCCGGGATTTCGCCTGCGAACTCCAGCACTACATCGAGGAATCTTGCGGTTACGAGCTCGAAACGACGGAACAGCTCGGCCCCTGCACCCTGCACGCGCACCTGATTGGCCAGCACGCGGAAGCGGCCGACGCCGTGATTGCGACTCAGCACCTTGACGAGCGCGTAAGCGTCAGTTAGCGAGGCCGGCTCGTCACAAATAACTACAACTACATGTTGGGACGCTTGTGAGAACTGGAGCACACTATGGGAGATGC
>DATGJK010000150.1:0-7979 GCA_035295245.1 Acidobacteriaceae bacterium | reverse complement strand
TTTTCGCGGGACGAAGGACAAGGAGAAGGGGAACGCCGCTTAGAGAACTTCGGCGAGGCGGGGATAAAGCCCGGCGTGGCTGGTCTGGTAGAGAGCCAGCAGGCGCTGGCGCATCAGGTAGTAGGCCGAGGCCGCTTCGTGCAGATGGAAGGGGATCAGCGTCGTGGAGCGACGCATCACGGAGTGCAGCAACAGAGTCATCTCCACTCGGCGCACCGAAGTCCTGAGCCGGAGGGCGTCGCGCCGCATGCGCTCGGTCACGATGACCCCTTCCTCGAAGTTCCACTGCTGGGCATGGGCGGCCAGCCGCAACATGATTTCGGCGTTTTCGCGCATCCTGCGCAAACCGGCCCTGCCCCCAAGCATCAGCCACATGTCCGGCGGCTCGAGAGAAATTTGCCCCTCTTTGGGGTCGAGGAAATCCCGCGCGACTGAGCTGACGTGGCTAAACTCGATGGGCTTCAGCGCCGCGACCAGATCGTTCCAGCTGCGCTGATGGACGCGATAGCTGGCGATCTGCGACCACACGGCCGCACCGGCCAGTCCGCATGCAACAGCGCCAAGGAGGAGGAATGCCAGCACGAGAGGATGCCTTTCTCAGTGACTGGTTCGAGTGGCCGAACCGGCTGGATGGTCGGCCTCACGCATCAAGTCTCCGAAGATCGTACTCGACCCGTTGGTGGAGCGCAAGGATATAACGGCGCAGTTCGGGATCGATCGGACGCCGCTCCGGCTCCGGAATCCATAACTGCACCGTGATGTAGATGATGCCAACCCAATAGGCGCAGCCGCGAAGCTGATCCAGAGCTAGAAAATGCGCTGTACCAAAGTAACTTTGGAGTCCGGTCGTGATAACCATGACCACGTTAAAGAACGTCCATCCCTGAGCCAAAGCCATGACGTGGTTGCGCCATCCGAGACCCAGGCGGTTGGCGGTGATGTTCATCGCGACGAACAACTCACAGGTGAGAAGGCTGGTGAAAAGGTTGACGCGCAGCGGCCATAGCTGCCATGCGCTGTGGACGGGAGGAACGATCCACCAGGAGATCGCGGCTGCCACCACCGCGCCGGCAATGCCAATGCCTGCAAACATCGCCCGTGCATCGCGAAGCCACGTTCCGGTTGGGCGCAAAACCACGCGCGCGATCTCGAGGATGATACCCACCTGAATGGTGTAATCAACCAGAAGGAATAAGTAGTACTGGTTTCTGTACAGCGACCTGTCATTCAGCATGTAGGCTGTAAAGCCCACGAGGGTGCGCAGCAGATCGAATGCGAAATATGAGGTGAAAACCGGAAACTGCCGATGCCGACCGCGAACGCACAGAAGGGTGAGCACCGCGGCGTCGCCAACGACACTCATCGCCCAGAGGATTCTGCTCAGTACGGAGAAATGCATCGATCGGCCCTGCGATCAGCATATCTCGCCATGAGCGGGCCCGGCGACCTGGCCGGGCCCTTCGAATCGTCACAACCCCAGATAGCCGAGCAGGGAGACCAGAACGATCACGGTGCCGCTGGTCGTACCGCTGGTGCCGGTCGAGCTGCTGCTCGAACTGCTGCTGCTCGAAGAGGATGTGCTGGTGCCGCCGCCGCTGGTCGTGGGCGGTGGCTGTGTCCCGCCGGGGCCACTATCGTCGGCGTAAAGCGGCACAGAGGCGGCGGTCAGGACAAACGTGAGGAGGAGTAATTTCCAAAGTTTCTTCATGGGGCCTGGGGACGGTATCGGAGGTAATCTCCCCCGATGACCGACAATGCCATTTTGATGCCGCGCCGCCCGAAACGTTAGTCGAAGTGACGAAATGGCTTTCGCCGCATGAAAAGCGGATGACGCTGTTAGGGTTAGGGCGATAAGTATCTTATTGTAAGTTACTAAAGGTGAGAGTACTTCAGTAGTCCTTCAGTTACCAAACCCTGCACGCCTTCACCGGAGCCATGGGCTGGCCCGCCTTGCAGCCAAAGGCCTGCGCAAATTGGGGCATGTTGACGACCACGCCGGTGACCCGGATGTTGTCAGGCGAATGCTCGTTGGTTTGCGCCAGCATGCGTACCAGCTCCGGCCGCTCGTTCGAGCACCAGTTCTGTGCCCATCCGAGAAAGAACTGCTGCTGCGGCGTGAAGGTGCGCTCCTCCTGCTGCTCGGGAGTTGGATCGCTCTCCGATTGACTCGCGTGCGCCATGAGCGCCATCAGAGCGAGGCGCGCGCCGCCATTGTCCGCGGTGTTCTCGCCGAGTGTCAGCTTGCCGTTGACCTTGAGGTCATCGACCGCGGTGAACTGGCTGTATTCATTCGCGACACAGTCCGTTCTCTCCTCGAAGTTCTTCTTATCCTGCGCCGTCCACCAGTCATGGAGGTTGCCGTCGCCGTCGAACTTTGCGCCTTCATCATCGAAGCCGTGCGTCAGCTCGTGACCCACGACGGCTCCAATGTGCCCGTAATTTGTGGCGGCTGTCGCATTCTTATCGTAGAAGGCCGGCTGCAGGATGCCCGCAGGGAAATTGATGTTGTTCTGCGTCGGATCGTAATAGGCGTTGACGGTGGGCGGCGTCATCCCCCACTCCTGGCGGTCGACCGGCTTGCCGATCTTGTTGAGTTCGTATGCTGTCTCGAACTCCTGGGCGCGCACCTCGTTGCCGAGAGCGTCGTTCGGCTTAATCTCAAGCTTCGAATAATCGCGCCACTTATTCGGATAACCAATCTTGTTGGCAATCATGTGCAGCTTCTGCTTTGCCTTGACCCTGGTCTCCGGGCTCATCCAGTCGAGCTCATCGATGTCTTTGCCCATGGCGTCTTCGATCTGCTGCACCATCTGCACGGTTTCTGCCTTCATGTCAGGCGTGAAGTACTGGGCGGCGTAGAGCTGGCCCAGCGCTTCGCCAAGCGCGTTATCGGTACCGCGGACGCAGCGCTTCCAGCGAGCCTGCTGCTGTGGGGTGCCCTCCAGCTTGCGTCCGTAGAAGTCGAAGTGCTCCTCGTCAAAGGCATGCGGCAGGCGGGAGGCAAACGCATCGGCCAGATGTGCGCGCAGATAGGCCTGAATCACCGGCAGGTCTGTGGCCTCAATCGTTTTGTTGAGCGCCGGGAAGAAATCCGGAGAAACGACGTTCAGCTTCTCGACCTGGGGCGAACCCATCCACTGCAGGTACTGCGGCGCTTCGATTGCGGGAGCCGTCGCTGCGAAGCTGGTCAGCGTCATCATGTGGTAGATCTTGTCGGGATCGCGGCGTTCGACCACTCCCATCGATCCTTTGGCCAGCGCCGTCTCAAAGTCCATCACCTTCTGCGCGTCGCTCTGCGCGGCTTCAGGCGACTCGCCCAGCAGCTTCAGCATGTTCGCCACGTGGGCGACGTACTGCCTGCGCGTCTCTTCGCTCTTCGCATCGCTGCGCAGGTAGTAATCTTTTTCGGGCAGGCCGAGACCACCCTGGTCAATGGCAGCGATCTCCATGGTCGCGTTCTTGAAATCGGGCATCGAGAAATAACTGAAGAAGACGCCGACGCCCATGCGATTGAGCCGCGCCGCCAGCTGCGGCAAGTCGCCCTTCGACTGCAGTGCGGCGATCCGGCGCAGCTCCGGTTCAATCGGCGCGAGGCCGCGCTTCTCGATAGTCGCCGTGTCCAGGCAGCTCTGGTAATAGTCGCCGACCTTCTGTTCATTCGTCCCGATGTTGGCCTGGGCTGAGGCGGCTTTCTGCAGCAGCTCGTGCAGCACCTGGGTGTTGTACTCCATCAGGTTGTAGAACTCGTCGAATTCCGGAGCATCGGCGGGGATGGGGTGAACCTTCGAGAAATTGCCGCAGGCGTACTGGTAGAAATTCACGCATGGGTCTGCCGTCTTGTCCATCGCGGTCGCATCGAATCCCGGAATTGGTGCGTAGACTTTGTCCGTCTTTACGCTGGCCGCGCTGCCGGCAGTTTGAGCCGAGGCGGCAGCGGTACAGACGAGAAGCACAACAAGAAACAACGGCAGACGGCGCATAGTTCCTCCGAATGAAATGGCGTGCTCGCGGCGAGAGCTGCTCGCCGGATGGAAGAAGAATGATACGCGAGAGGGGCGGCTGCGGTTCTGGGAGATGACGAATGCGCGATCTGCAGGGACGAGTGGCAGCCTATGGCTGGTTGTACAGAGCGGCCGGCGTCTCCCGCGCGGTTCCCTCATCCCGTGCGGGGGTGCTCGGTTCCGCGCTGGCCGACGAGATTTCCCGCCTGGGCGGAAGATCTGCGGCAGGGTTGTAGACCTCGGCATCCGGATCGGGATGGAAACGGCCATTGCCGAAGTAGGCCGCAATCAGCGTGCCCGTGAGATACGGGTTCAGAACAGCCAGGGGGACCACGTATTTCTTCGACTTGACCAGCGCTTCGGCAACGCCGTCTACCGGCGTGCTGCGCTTGATGGTTCCGGGGACCTGCGGGATGACAAAGGTCAGCAGGTTTACGTCCGGATGGCGCCGGCTGTACTTCACCAGCGACTTCGCAGCCTGCTTCGGTGTCATCATGCCGCCGTCGGCAATGAAATTGCGGTGGATCGAGTGCGGATAGTAGAAATTCAGTACTTTTTGGGTGAAGTTGGCGCAGTTATTGAAGAGAAGATTGAAATGGCCGACATTGCGGCGGCTGTTGAAGCGCTCGATCAGATCCTGATCCTGCTCGTCGGTGGTCGCCACTTCGTAGCCCCAGATGCGCCTGTCGTACGACGCCCCGATCAGCTGGATCCACTCGCCGCCGGGAATCTCGTGTTTCGGATCGTCGGGCACCAGATCCTGAAGGTGGTTCCCCCGGTAGGTATCACGCAGTTTCCGCTCCAGCCGCGGCGTGGCCGTTGCCGGGATCTCGGACGGGTCGTCCACGGCATAGAGGTAAGGGATCAGGGGGATGGCCAGCCAGTCGTATCCGTCGATACGGTGATACCGGCTCAGCACCACACCCAGTTCACCGGGCCGGCAGGGCCGCAGGTGGGTGGGGGTATCGGAGCAAACACGGTTGAGATAGATGGCCGCGTGACCGGTGGGATTAAAGGCGCCAAAGTCGCCGAACGGCTCTTCCACCAGGAGCGCCGCGTCAGCCCGCGCCGTGAGGCAGCTGAGAAAAGCCAGAAGAAAAGTGGCCAGCAAAGTCTTCATCGTGCGTCGCCGCAATTGCATCGCTTCAAAAACGACCGCCGCCAGGACGGTCTGCAGAACCTCCGCGCCAACGTACCGCTACGTGCCGGTTAGAACCCTGTAATCAGCAAGATGTTGTGCTTTTAGTATCCATTTTTTGGCGGAGAGGGGTCCAGGAATTGCATGCCTCTTTCGCCCACAAATACGCTGGTACGCTCGTGGTAGATGGCTGACATTTCGCAATCCGGTTCCGCCCTCCCGCAGTTTCCGGCCGGGCAGACGCTGCTGATCGATGCTGACGATACGCTGTGGGAGAACAACATCTACTTCGAGCGCGCGATCGCCGCTTTCATCTCGTATCTGGACCACAGGGAGTACACGCGGGAGCAGGTGCGCGAGAAGCTGAACGAGGTGGAGCGCGAGAATGTGCGCGAGCACGGCTACGGCCTGGTCAGTTTTCGCCGGGCGCTGGTCACGTGTTTTGAACGGCTTACGCCGGGCCCTCTCCCGCCGGAGAAGCACGACCAGATCCTGAGCTTCGCCCAGTCGATCGCCGAGCAGGAGATCGATCTGCTGGAGGGCGTGGCCGAAACGCTGCCCGAACTGGCCGCGCGGCATCGGCTGATCCTCGTCACTAAGGGCAACGAGGACGAACAGCTGGACAAGCTGGCGCGTTCCGGAGTGGCGCAGTATTTTGCCGCGGTGGAAGTGCCGCGGGAAAAGGATCCGGAGACGTATCACGCGGTTTGCAGCAAGCACGCGCTGGAGCGCGGGACGACCTGGATGATTGGAAACAGCCCGCGCTCGGATATCAACCCGGCGCTCGCGTGCGGCTTAAACGCGGTCTACATCCACCACCCGAATACGTGGGTGCTGGAGCACGACGCGCTGGATCCGGCTCCGGAAGGGCAACGGCTGCTGGAGCTGGCGAGTTTTGGGGAGTTGCTGCGGTGGTTCTGAGCGGAGTCTAATGAGGAGTCTAGGTGCAGAGCGAGGGCGCCATGGTCAGTTTGAAGGTAAGGAAGCTGGGCGAATCTGTCGGGATCATCCTTCCGAATGACGTGCTGGAACGCGTAAAGCTGAGCGAAGGGGACACTGTGTTCCTGACCGAGTCGTCGGAGGGCCTGCGCATTACGTCGTATGATCCGCAGATTGAGGAACAGATGACCCATGCGCGCAAGTTCATGCGCGAGCGGCGCGATGCTCTTCGCGAGCTCGCGAAGTGAATTACGCCAAAATTCGCTGGGTTTCTCCAGAAGCAGTGCTCGAGATCCATAAAGAGCAAATCGAGGAGCACGGCGGCGCGCACGGCATACGCGACAGGTCTCTCTTGCTGTCAGCACTCGCCCGTCCGCGGAACATTGCAGAATATGGCAGGCCGGATCTGGCTGATCTTGCTGCAGCGTACGCAATGGGGATCGCGCGCATTCACCCATTCATTGATGGCAATAAGCGCACTGCGATTGTTGTTGCTGCCGGCGCTTTCCTGTCGCCCAATGGCTATCAACTGACGGCGACTAACGAAGACCTGGTCCGAACGATGTTCGCTGTGGCTGAGGGCCTGATGAGCGAGGACAAGTTGGCCGCCTGGTTCCGAGAATGGATGCGACCGTTTCCGCAGCAGGAGGACGAGCCCTGAAGCGAGCTATCGCGTTTCCTGCGCTCTGAGCTCTGCGCTCTGTGCCCGGCTCTGGTCCGCCAATTCCTCCAGCAGGATGCGCGTTTCGATCAGCACATCGTCTGCCTTCGTTGCCGTAAGCGGGAATTTCAGCACTCCCTGCGGCGTGAACTGCGCGCCGCGCTTGGCGTTCTTCGCGACGAGCTTCATCAGACGTCCGGGATCGACGGCGGCCGTCTCGGTGAACTTGACGTGCAGCTGGTCGCGCTTGCGATCGACCTGGGCAACGCCGATGCGCTCGCAATCGATGCGCAGCCGTGCCGCTTCCAGAAGATTGGCGACGCTGGCCGGCAGCGGGCCGTAGCGATCCTGCAGCTCGGTGCGGACGTCTTCGAGGGCGCGCTCGTTCTCGACGCCCGCGATGCGCTTGTACATGCGCAGGCGCTGATTCTCTTCCGCGATGTAGCTCTCGTCGATACGCAGCGGGATGCCAAGGCTGAGCTGCACGGACGGGCGCTCGACGCGCTCCTCGCCCTTCAGCTTGCTGACGGCTTCCTCCAGCATCTGCGTGTACATCTCGAAGCCGACCGCCTCGATATGGCCGCTCTGCTCCCCGCCGAGGAGATTGCCCGCGCCGCGCAGCTCCAGATCGAGTGCGGCAATCTTGAAGCCGGCGCCGAGGTCGGAGAACTCCTTGAGCGCTGCGAGCCGGCGTCGCGCCACTTCGGTCAGCTCCTGTTCGGGCGGGATCAGCAGATAAGCATAGGCGCGCCGGTTTGAGCGGCCCACGCGTCCGCGCAGCTGATACAGCTCAGAGAGGCCATGGCGATCCGCGCGGTTCACGACGATCGTATTGGCCAGCGGGATATCGAGGCCGTTTTCGATGATGGTGGTCGCGACCAGCACATCGTGCTGGTGATGCATGAACGAGAGCATCACCTTCTCGAGCTCGTTTTCGCTCATCTGCCCGTGGCCGATGACAACGCGCGCCGCCGGAACCAGTTCCTGAATCTTCGCGGCGATCTCGTAAATCGTCTCCACGCGGTTGTGGACGAAGTACACCTGGCCGCCGCGCTCGAGTTCCACTTCGATGGCCGAGCGAATGAGCTTCTCGTCAAACTTCGCGACCACGGTCTGAATCGCCATGCGATCCCGCGGCGGTGTCTCGATCACGCTCATGTCGCGCAGGCCCACCAGCGACATGTGCAGCGTGCGCGGGATGGGCGTCGCGGACGTGGCCAGCACGTCGATTTCGCGGCGC
>DATGJK010000149.1:0-4879 GCA_035295245.1 Acidobacteriaceae bacterium | reverse complement strand
TCATTTCGACTTTGTTCATCCGCCGGTGTCGGGGTCCCGAACCGTGAACTATGCGACGTGCCAGTTCCGCGGGGAGCCGGTGATGTGCGGACCCCGCGGACTGCCGGGGGAGCGCGATCATCTGTTTCACAACAACGGCGACGGGACGTTTACCGACGTGAGCGAGAAGCTGGGCGTCGATAACAAGGCAGGTTATTACGGGCTGGGCGCGCTGTTTGTGGACGTGAACAATGACGGCAAGCCGGATTTGCTGGTGGCGAACGATTCCACTCCGAACTATCTGTACATCAACAAGGGCAACGGAACATTCGAGGACGACAGCTATCTGAGCGGGTTTGCGCTGAACGCCGACGGGCGCGAAGCCGCGAACATGGGGCTGACGGCAGGCGATTACGAGAACAACGGACACGAGGCCGTCGTGAGCACGACGTTCTCCGACGACTACTGCATTCTCTTTAGCAACGACGGAAAGGGAAACTTTACGGACGTGAGTTATCAGTCCGGAATTGCCGGGCCGACGATTCCGTTTGTGAGCTTCGGCGATGGATTTCTGGATTATGACAACGACGGATGGAAGGATTTGCTGATCATCAATGGGCATGTGTATCCAGTGGTGGATCAGCATCCTGAATGGGGCACGACCTACGCGCAGCGTCCGCTGCTGTTTCATAACGAGAAGAACGGCAAGTTCTCGCTGGTGCCTGCGGTGGAGGGAACGGGGCTGGCGGTGGTGGTGGTGGGACGAGGAGCGGCCTTCGGCGACCTGTTCAACAACGGCAAGACCGACGTGGTGATGAACAACATGGACGGCGTTCCGGTGCTGCTGAAAAATGTGAGCCCCGATCATCATCACTGGGTGGAACTGAAGCTGGCAGGCGGGCCGAAGAGTCCGCGGGATGCGGTGGGCGCGACGGTGTATGTGACGGCGGGCGGAGTAAGAGAGCGCGACGACGTGCTGAGCGGGGGCAGTTATTTGTCTTCGAGCGATCCGCGCGTGCATTTTGGTTTGGGCGATGCAGCGAAGATCGACGATGTGGAAGTTCACTGGCCCGATGGAACGGTGGAGAAGGTGCAGCCGCCAGCGGTGGATGGAATCTATTCGGTGACAGAGGGGAGCGGACGGGCGACTGCGGCCAGCAAATAAGGCGCGGGCCTGAAACAGACGGAGTTCGCAGTTCGTCCTGTATAAAAGGTGCACTGATGAACATCAGGGAAGTAGCGCGGCTGGCAAAGGTTTCCACGGCGACGGTGTCGCGGACGATCAACGGATCGGATAAGGTGACGCCGGAGACGAAGGAGCGTGTGCAGCGCGCGATCGAGGAACTGAAGTTCTATCCGAATACCTGGGCGCGAGCGCTGGGGTCAGGACGCAGCCGGCTGTACGGGCTGATCATCTCGGACATCACGAACCCGTTCTTTCCCGAGCTGGTCAAGAGCTTCGAGGATGTGGCCGTGCAGCATGGGCAGGAGGTGCTGGTGGCGAACACGAGCTACGATCCGGCGCGCATGGAAGTGTGCGTGAGCCGCATGCTGCAGCGCAAAGTGGACGGCGTGGCGATCATGACGTCGGAGATGGATGCGCGGCTGGTGACGGAATTTGAGAGCCGCGGGATCCCGCTGGTGTTCCTCGATACGGGGAACGTGCGCGAACTGGCCAGCAACATCGTCGTGGATTATGCCGCGGGCGTGCGCGCGGCGATGGAACACCTGCTGGGCCTGGGACACACGGAGATTGCATTCATCGCGGGGCCGGCAACGCTGCACTCAGCGCGCGTTCGGCGCAAAGCGTTTGTCCAGGCGATGGAGAAGGCCGGACTGGCCGCAGGGCTGGTCGAGCAGGGGAATCATCAGGTCAACGGTGGGCACGACGCCATGGTGCGGTTGCTTGCGGGGCGGCGACGTCCGAGCGCGGTGCTGTGTTCCAACGACATGACCGCGATTGGCGCGCTGGGAGCGATACACGAGGCAGGACTGCGCGTGCCGGAGGAGATCTCGATTGCGGGATTCGACGACATTGCCCTGAGCGCCTTTACGCAACCGGCGCTGACCACGGTGAAACTGTCGCGCGAAGAGATCGCGCGGCTGGCCTTCCGGTCTCTCTACAACATCCGGCAGGAAGGCGGAATGGGCAGCGAGATGAGCGTGCAGCCAACGCTGGTGGTACGCAGTTCGACGGGCCCGGCGCCGGCCCGGATCCGGCAGCGCGGTCACAGGGAAGCGGCCGCCGTGCGTGGCTAAACGTTCGCCACGGCACATGTGGGTTGCGTGTTGATCTGGACGTGGATCGCTCACTGAACTTCGCCGTGAGGGCGAAGGCGGTTCAGCTCCAGCGCGCAGGCCACGGCGTTCTGGGCGGCGAAGCGGAGATTGTCGAGGCCGGCCCAAATCCAGAAGCGATTTGTAAGGTCGGCCTGGCCGCTTTGGGGGCGGACCCGGACGAGGACACTGGGCTGACCGGCGACGCTGAGATTGGTTGGCGGATCGCCTTCGGCGGTGATGATGTCAATGTGGTCGCCGGCAATCGCCGCTTCCATCTGATCGATGGATGCAGGCTCCGTGACGGTAACGGCCAGCGAAATGCCGTAGCCGTGAAAGACGGGAGCATGCAGCAGCTGGACGCCAACATCCGGCGGCCGATTGCCGCTCAGCAGCGCGTAGTGGCGGCGGATGCGGGCTTCGCTCTTTGAGAGGGAGAACTTTGCCATCTCTCCGAAAACGGGCGTGGTGTTGAAGGCGACCTGGGTGTCGTAGATCTGCCGGGGGAGATCCTGGAAGCTAAGAAGCTTCACCGTCTGCTGGTGCAACTCGTCCATGGCAGCGCGGCCGTATTCGGAGGCCGGTTCGAGGACAGTCGCCGAAGCGCTGACAAGACCTGAGGCGGAGCCGATGCGATCCAGCAGTAACCCCAGCGTGACCGCCACGGGGTGTGCGGGTATCACGGCGCGGGTCTCCAGCCCCAGGCCGTTCGGCGGCGGAGCAAAGCTGGAGTCGTTCAGCCAGGGCGCGCGCACCAGAACGCCGGGCTCGCCCTCGAGCGCGCCCGAGACGTCGACAATACCGGCGCCGGCTCGCTGGGCAGCCTGCCAGTGTTTGCGGGTGAGGGCTTCATCTCCGGTAAAGAAAACGAAGTCGGTGCGCTGGAATGAAGATGGCTCAATGCGCTGAATGAAGGTGACCTCGTCGCCGACGGCCTCGAGGGTGCCGAGTTCGGCCTCGTCATCCATGAGGAGGAACTCCGCGTCGCCGAAGGGCGAGTCGGAGAGAGCGTCGTTCAGCTCACGGCCACGCAGAGAGCCTGCGCCCACGATTGCAATTTTCAAAGTGTCTGTCATCCGTTGGGTCCTTCGATCGAGGACGGGAGCGGGTGCGACTGCGTTTTTGGATGGTGCCGGCGCCAGGAATAGGCCAGACGCGCGATGACGCCGGAGAACATGTATGCGAATGCCAGCAGGATCAGGAGTTCCCGGGAGAAGAAGACCAGGAGATAGATGCTGAGGCCGAGGAGAACGATCCAGCGAAACGGCTGGCGTCCGGTGAGGTTGATTTCCTTTCCGCTCCAGAAACGCCAGGTGCTGACCATCAGGAAGCCGACAAAGCCAACGAGGAGGCCCCAGATGATCGCGATCCACCAGGTGGAAACGGGCCAGCCGATGAATGCATGCACGACCGCAGCGATGATGCCGGCGCCTGCCGGAATCGGCATGCCGACGAAGTACTTGCGTCCGGGGCGGCCGGGGTTCTTGGGCTTGGGGTTGACGCTGATATTGAAGCGCGCGAGACGCGCGGCTCCGCAGAGCAGAAACAGGAAGCAGACGAATGCGCCCAGCTGAATCAGTTTGAGACGGAAGTCAGGGTTGAGGGTCTGCGGCAGGGAACGGAATCCCCAGGCGAAGGCGAGAATACTGGGCGCGACGCCGAAGGTGATGACATCGGCGAGAGAGTCGAGTTCACGGCCAAAGTCGCTTTCGGTGTTGGTGAGCCTGGCAATGCGGCCGTCGAGGGCGTCGAAGGGGATTGCGAATCCAATGGCGAGAGCGGCGTAGTCGAAGTGGTGCGGCTCATGCACGGAGCCTTCGAGGCTCTGGGTAATGGCGAAGAAGCCGGCCGCGATGTTCATGGCGGTGAACACCGAGGGCAGAATGAACATGCCGCGCGGCCTGCGGCGGCGGTCATTGGGGAACAGATCCTGCTGTTCTTCGCCGTTCAAGCGAGTTGCTCCGCGCCAGTGGTGGCCAGCTCAGGTTCGGGAAGAGGAGCGTCGATGCGGGCGAGCACGCTGGCTCCGCCGCGGACGCGGTCGCCGACTTTGACCAGGGCTTCGGCAGCGCCGGGCAGGAGGATGTCGGTGCGGGAGCCAAACTTGATCATGCCGACGCGTTCGCCGCGGGCCAGATGGTCGCCGACCCGCTTCGTAAAGACGATGCGGCGGGCGATGAGTCCGGCGATCTGGACAAAGGCGATCTGGTATCCCTCGGGAGTATCGAGGATAGCGAGATTCTGCTCGTTGCGCTCGGCGCAGACGGGATTCATGGCGTTCAGGAATTCACCTTTGCGGTAGCGGACCTCGCGCAGCACTCCGGCGACCGGGGAGCGATTGACATGAACGTCGAAGACGCTGAGAAAGATGCTGATGCGCAGGCGCTCGCCTTCGGGGGTGGCGACGCGGGCGACCTGGGTCACTTTGCCATCCGCGGGGGAGACGACAAGGCCGGGATCCTGGGGGATATCCCGCCTGGGATCGCGGAAGAACCAGAGAAAGAACGCGGCGAGAAGCAGAGGGAGGATCGCCCAGGTCCAGTTGCCGGTCACCAGGCCGACGACAACTGCCACTGCAATCAGAGCCAGCCCGTAGAAGTATCCGTCGCGCACCATGAGCGGA
>DATGJK010000148.1:0-8646 GCA_035295245.1 Acidobacteriaceae bacterium | reverse complement strand
AGCGCCGCAATCGAGGCATGCCGCCGCGTCTGATCGAGGATACCTTTGCGCGCGTCCACCAGAACGATAGCCACGTCGGCGGTGGAGGCGCCCGTCGCCATATTGCGCGTGTACTGCTCGTGGCCCGGCGTGTCGGCGATGATGAACTTCCGCCGCGGTGTGGAGAAATATCTGTAGGCGACATCGATGGTGATGCCCTGCTCGCGCTCGGCGCGCAGCCCGTCGGTCAGCAGCGCAAAATCGATTGCCGCATCCTTGGTGACGGATTTCACCGTGTCTTCGTAGACGCTGCGCGAGTCATAGAGCATGCGCCCGATCAGCGTGGATTTGCCGTCGTCCACGCTGCCGGCAGTGCTGAAGCGGAGCAGATCCTTGCTGCGCTCGGTTTCCAGCACCCGTTCGATATCGTCCGCGCCGTCGATGGCCGGAACCGGATTCTCGAGAATGGCCATCAGAAATACCCCTCGCGCTTCTTGATCTCCATGGACCCGTCCTGGTCGTGGTCGATGACACGGTTGGCCCGCTCGGAGTTCCGCATGGCCATCAGCTCGGCAATGATCTTCGGCACCGTGTCCGCATCGGAGCGGATGGCCCCGGTGCAGGGGCTGCACCCCAGCGAGCGCAGCCGGCACCGGACCCATTGCTCCTCGCCGGGCAGGCCCTTCACGAAGGGCTGCTCGATGGGGATGAGGCTGTCGCCGCGCACCAGCATCCGGCGCTCCTTCGCAAAATAGAGCGGAACGATGGGGATGTTTTCGAGGTGGATGTAATGCCAGATGTCCAGCTCCGTCCAGTTCGAAAGCGGGAAGACGCGGATGCTCTCGCCCGGGCCGATGCGGCCGTTGAACAGGTTCCACAGCTCCGGCCGCTGGTTCTTCGGATCCCACTGGCCGGCCTTGTCGCGGAAGGAGAAGATGCGCTCCTTGGCCCGGGACTTTTCCTCGTCGCGGCGAGCCCCTCCGAAGGCGGCGTCGAAGCCATGCGCGCGGAGCCCGTCGAGCAGGGCCTGGGTCTTCAGCAGTCCGCAGCAGCGCTGCGTGCCCAGGGCAAACGGATTGGCGCCCGCGGCCAATGCCTCCTCATTGCGCCAGACGATCAGCTTGAGCCCCAGCTCGGCCGTGTAGCGGTCGCGGAACTCCAGCATCTCCCGGAATTTGTAGCCGGTATCGATGTGCAGTAAGGGAAACGGAATCGGCGCTGGGTAAAACGCCTTCTGGGCCAGCCGCAGCATGACCGACGAGTCCTTCCCGATCGAATACAGCATGACCGGCTTCTGGAACTCGGCAGCCACCTCGCGGATGATGGCGATGCTCTCGGCCTCGAGCAGCTGCATGTGGGTCAGCCGGTTGCTTCTCGTCTGCTCGCGGGAGAACGGCCCGACGCGCTCGGCCGGGCGGGTGAACTCTGTTTCCGGGCTGACAACTCCACTGAACACCATGCGCTCTCCTGTCTCGATTGGGGGGAAATGAAAAGCCGCGCCAGCCTTAAGGCTGCAGCGCGGTCTTGTGGGTGGTCTGTTGGTCGGAAACTACCAGGTCGCCTCAAACCCACAAGTCCGGCGCAGCGTGCAACAACACGCGCAACAGCGGACAGGGGTGAGGCAGAAACTCATATCACTAACTATAGGGGCAGCGCCGGATCGGGTCAAATGGCGAAAACGACTAAATCGGTTCAGTTAAGGAGTAAATCGATTGCTGAAACGGTTTTCATTTTCAGACTAAAAAAGCGCCCCAAAAGGGCGCTTCGCGTTCGAACCGGCGTAACCGCGAAGTTACGAGGCGAGCGCGGAACTGACCATTGCGCCGCCACGCATCTGCGTGGGCGTCCGCAGGACCAGTTGTACACCGCTGGTGGACTGCGTCATGGCCATGGTTTGAGAACACGTCCCGCAAAGCCAGAAATGCTCCACGTGGCGCGTCCGCTTGCCGTTGGCGGCCGTGAGTTGATCCGGCACGTCAAAAACAAACACTCGCCCGTCCCGTAGGTAATGCAGGGGCTTGGCACATTTCGGATTCGCGCAATGACTGACCATAGAATTTGCTCCTTTGCGCACCGAGGTCCGAGCTTAAGGTTCCTGAGAGCGCTGCTGCGATATAAAAACTCGGACGGGAAAACACTACGTGCGTACTTTTTGCCCGCAAACTGCTTGAACTGATCGTCTTACTGAGATGCAGACCGGGAGGCTGAAAGTTATCCACTGCCCGTTTGTCTGTCGGCTGCCGAAACTCTTACCGTTCGGTTACCAGAAGGCTAACAGGTTCTATTGTGCCTCAGATCACGCCAAAGCGCGCAACAATTCCGTAAATTCTCCACAGGCATTTCGCGACGCTATGCAAGAATTGTCTGTTTGGCCGTATGGCCTGATTCCTGTTCAGGAATTGTCGCTTTTCTGATCTGGAGAGAAATGTCTCTGCTGCGGTCCGTCTTCATCGCCCTCTCTGCCAATTCCCGGCTCCGCCGATTCTCTGAAAACTCTTCCTTTGGGCGCCGGATGTCCTCGCGCTTTGTCGCCGGCTTCCGCATCGAAGACGCGCTCACCGTCGCCCAGGCCCTCAACCAGCAGGGCCTCTTCTCCACGCTGGACAGCCTCGGCGAGAACGTCTCCAGCCCCGACCAGGCTCGTCAGGCCGCCCAGGTTTATCACCGGTTGCTGGATGAGATTTCCGCTGCCCTGCTGAACGCCAACGTCAGCCTGAAGCTGACCCAAATGGGCATGGACCTGGGCGAGGGGCTGGCGTTCGATATTGTCTCCGGACTGGTCCGGCATGCGGTCGAGGCAGGCACCTTCGTCCGCGTCGATATGGAGGGATCGCCCTACACCCAGGCCACCCTCGATATGGTGCGCAGGCTCCACGCTTTGCCGGAGAACCGCGGGCACGTGGGGATCGTGATCCAGGCCTACCTGCGCCGCAGCGAGAAGGACGTCGCCACCCTCCTTTCAGACGGGATCCGCATCCGGCTCTGCAAGGGCGCCTACAAGGAGCCGCCCGAGATTGCCTTCCCGGGCAAGAACGAAGTCGACCAGAATTTTGTTGCGCTGATGAAGATGCTGCTCAAAAGCGGGATCTATCACGGGATCGCCACCCACGACGAGGCGATGATCCGGGCCACGAAGGATTTCGTTGCAGCCGAACGGATCGACCGCGGGAGCTTCGAGTTTCAGATGCTTTACGGGATCCGCCGCGATCTCCAGCGCAAGCTGGTGCAGGACGGCTACAAGGTCCGCGTCTATGTGCCCTTCGGCGAGCAGTGGTATCCGTACTTCATGCGCCGCCTGGCCGAGCGCCCAGCGAATGTGATCTTCCTGGCGAGAAACTTCTTCAGAAAATGACGCAGTTTCGCCTGGCCAACCCGGCTATGCCGTTTTGTAAAGATGCATTTGGCCAGCCAGAGCGTCCAGTGCGTTTCGCATCTGCTCCGCCTGCCTGACGCTGCAGCCCATCCGTGTCAGGAATTCTCCCGCGCTTAGTTCTCCAAGGACCACGGTCAGCGCATTCCTCACCGCCTGCAATTCGTCCAGGCAGAATTCCCGCGGTCGCTCAGCGACGTTCCCGTGAAGCTTTTCCAGCAGGGCGTTCGCGCTTTCCTCAGACATTCCCAACGCGGCCTGGAAATTTGCCACGTCAAAGCCGTTGCAGACCTCGTTGACGGCGTTTGCCCAGCATTGAAGATCGTCCGCAGAGAGCCGCAGTGTCAGCTTTTCGGGTTGTCGAGCTTCAATTTGCATTCTCGTGCCTATATTAATCCTCTGAAATAAGCTCTTCCCCTGAAGGGACGGAACGCCGTCCCAGCGTCTTCATTGGAAGAGTCAAGGATAACGATGGTTCGATGGACCTCACTCCAATAGGCCTCACGGCCGTGGGTCAGAAGCTTGACAGAGGAGGAGCCGTCCGTGAGCACTTCCCGGATGAGCTGCGCGAATTCTTCCCGTGTCCTGATTTCGGGAAATTCATCATTGTCAAGAACGTGGTCCTGAAAGGCATGGCCTTGGGCGATCTGTTCTGCGATGCGGCGCGCCTGCTCGTCGTCCATGAGTGCTCACGGACATCATAGGTTCGCCTCGAACTGCTCGCGCAGTCCGTAAGCCTTGCTCTGTTGGGCAGGCTACACTTTCGTCACGATGGAGTCAGTAGCTGTTCGGCTGGTACGGCTCAACCGACAACAGGCTGCCCAGCACGTGGCGCTCTTCCGGTGAGAACTGGTGCGAGAAGCGCGCCGAGTTCAGCACTGCCTGGCGCTGATCCGGAGGAAGCCGACGCAGATCGTTGAACGCCGAGGTCATTTGGTGCTGTCGGTCCTGGGGCAGCGAATGGATGACCTGGGCCGATGACCGCACGTCCTGCCGCTGTTCCGGCGAAAGCCGCTCGAACATCTCCTGGCGTGCCATCAGCCGCTGCCGCTCGGCCGGAGGTTTTTCGTCCAGACTCCGCAGCCGGTTCATCACACGCTGCTGCTGGTCAGGAGCCAGCCGGTTGAATCCCGGCTCGCTGCGCAACAGGTTCTGCTGCTGGGCCGGCGACAGATTCTGGTGCTGCGCCATCCACTCCGGCAGGTGCTCTTGTCCGGGCCGTACCGGCGCACTGGTGCCGGGCCGCATCACCGCATTCGGCGGACGGTACGTGCTGCCCCCCGGTGCATAGCTGGGAACCGGACGATACAGTGTGCCGCTGTTGCCAGGGGAAACGGGCCGGGTGTTCTGCGGAGCGGGCCTCGCCGGAGCCGGCCGCATCGGAGCCGACCGCGCCGGTGGCGGCGTGGAACGCTGCCGCTGCCCAAAGCCCCACAACGGGAGGGTCAGGACCAAAAACGACAGGGCCGTGTTGCGCGCACGCCGGGTCACCGGCCGCCGCTCACTTCCCTGCATCGAGTTCCTGTTTCCCGCGTTCATCGTTCTGCTCCCCAGGGCAGATGAAAAACCTGCACCGGTCCGGCGATGTTGGATGAGCTTCTCTCGCCGTGACCATGCTTCTGCTCACTTACAGACTGCTGGACCCGTTACCGCTGTCATCCTGCTGCTCCATCGAGTTCAGCTGCTGGAAGACCTGAGAGTTTTCATCGAGCGACTGCAGATCGCGGATCACCAGAGAGTCCGCCTGCGCCGGCTGCGTGTGATGCGTGAACATTCCTTCGTACAGCCCGCCGCCCACTGCCAGCACCAGAGCCAGCGCCGCCGCGGTCAGCGGACGCATGTTCACCTTTTCGCCATAAGCGAAGCGGGCCCGCAGGCGCTCCCACCAACCCGCCGGCTCCGCTTCTTTCTCTTCGCGCAGCAGCACCTGCATGCGCCCGTCAAAGTACGGCGACACCTCAGGCGCTTCCCACGTATCCATCAGCGCCATCGTCGCCTCGAGCTCGCGCAGTTCCTTCGCGCAATCCGCGCAGCTCTCCACGTGGCTCCGCACATCGGCTGCCACCGACTCGGGCGCCAGCAGCAGATCCGGCATCTTCGATTTCACAGTACGGCAGATCATAAAATTCCCCAGTTCTTTCAGTCCCTCAGCCCTGCTCAACAAACTCTTTCAGACGTTCGCGCAGCGTTTGATACGCGCGGAACAGCAACGACTTCGTGGCCGACTCGCTCAGATGCAAAACTGCGCCGATTTCCTTATAGTCCAGACCCTGGTATTTGTGCATCAGCACGGCCGTGCGTTGCCGCTCCGGCAGCGCCATCACATGCTTGCGGATGGCCTGCATCCGCTCATCGCGAACCAGTTCTTCTTCCACGCTGGCATGCGCATCCGCCACGTCCGGCGTGGTTCCCGTTTCCTGATCCGGCTGGTCCAGGTAGATCGTCTGCGCCGACCGCTCGTGCTTCGTGTCGCGCGCGTAGTTCACACCCAGATTCGTCGCGATCCGGTACAGCCACGTCGTAAACTTTGCCTCCGCCCGGTACGTCTCCCGCGACCGGTAGACGCGCAGAAACACATCCTGCGCCAGCTCCTCGGCAATCGACTGATTGTGAACCATGCGATACATAAAGTTCACAATCGCCTTTCTGTATTTCTCGATGAGGAAGTTGAAGGCCGCATCATCTCCCTCGCGCACGCGGAGCATGATCTCCGCATCGCTCATCGTGTTCCAGTCGGCCACTCCCGCCGTCCGGCTGGACTGAGCGGCGCCGCCCTGCAGAATGTTCTGGTTGAGAGCAACGGTCGCCATATCCCTGCTAACCCCATTCGGGTCGTCAGGTTGCGCCGAAATATCGGATTCCGGGCCGTTTTCCGGGTCTTCTTCTGGCTCCGGTTCGGCCCCGTCTTCGGGTTCGTCCGCCCACGCCTCCGGATCGGCGCCGTCGGCCTCGCCGGGGCCACCGCGAGCGTCATCAGGCCCCTCGGAGGGGTCGCGGGGATCGTCCGGATCGTGGGGTCGGGGCGACCGGTTACGAAAGGCCATACGTGCCTGCATCATTCTATCCCTGAAGGGCATACGGGCAGAACACCAGGTTTTAGGGTTCCGGGGGAAGACGGCCCTTGCGCCGTTCCGGAGAGGCCACCGATACTGGAATCCATGAATCGCCTGACTGCCTTCGGCCTGTTCGCCGTCTCTGCCATGCTGATTTTCTACGCGCTGGAACCGCGTAACCGCGGGTTCATCCTGGCCTTCGCCGGATCCTGTGTGCTGGCCTCGGCCTACGGGTTTTTGCAGGGCGCCTGGCCCTTTGGAGTAGTGGAGGGCATTTGGTCGCTGGTGGCCCTGCGCCGCTGGTGGAGGACGCCCCGTCCAAGCTAAGCCGCTGCCGAGGTTTGCGTCGGTCGCGACAGGCTTGTCGGCGCCCGCGCAACAGAAGCAAAGGCTCTGGCGAGAGGCTCAGGCCGCGCCGCACTCCCGGCGTTGGCGACCTGCGGCGACGAATGATACTCTGAAAACCGACCGGCCAACCGGTTTCCGGGCGCATAACTCAGCGGTAGAGTGCCACCTTCACACGGTGGAAGTCGTAGGTTCGAATCCTGCTGCGCCCACCATCAAATCAACAACTTGACCACCACAGAACGTTGCGGATGCCCTGGACTGAAGAGCGTGCGCGATGCATGCTCCGGCCCAGTCTCGGCTCTCCTCCTGATGCTCCGCAGCCACTCACGCCGCAGCAGGCCGCTTCTGCAAATGCGAACTGCTTTGGGCACTAAGTGGACCATACCCGCCCCATGGGTACGCCATGCAGATTCCCTCCGAACGGCACGGCTTCTCTACCTGCGTAGAGCACAACACCACGAATCCAGTGTTTGCCGACCGATTGCGCCAGTGACCGCAGCCCGCGCACGTCCGCACTTCCTAGAGTGGCGGCGGCTTTCACTTCGATTCCTGCGACTCTTCCGGCGCGATCTTCCAGAA
The DNA here is from genome assembly GCA_035295245.1 of Acidobacteriaceae bacterium. Classification (GTDB taxonomy): domain Bacteria; phylum Acidobacteriota; class Terriglobia; order Terriglobales; family Acidobacteriaceae; genus Palsa-343. The sequence goes on along the minus strand of DATGJK010000148.1, from coordinate 1,317 downwards.
CAATATCGACCTCCTGGCCGGATGCTGTCCGCCAGTAGAAGAGTTCCGGCCGGGCTGCGCTCCAGGCGCACTGTTTGCGCAGTTCCATCACAACGAAATTCTCAAGGATAGCTCCGGCCAGATTTCCCTCTGTCTTGAGCCGATCTACTGTCGCTCCCAGCGTGTGCGCCAGCAGACCGCTGTCGTTGAGATAGACCTTTGGCGTTTGAATCACACGTTTGCCGACATTCCGAGCCCACGGCCGCAGTAGCTGCACGAGAAACGTCCCCTCAAGCAAAGCGAAATACCGTTTCAGGGTGGTTTGCGGCAGAGCGATGGTCCGAGAGAGATCGGCGAAATTGAGGAGACCACCAGCGCGAGCGGCAACCACCGAAAGCAGGCGCGGAATGGCTGTGGTATCCGCGATGCTGGCCAGATCGCGAATGTCGCGCTGCAGCATGGTCATGATGTACGACTGGAACCATGCGTCGCGACGAGCCGCGCTTGGACGGGCTATGGCAGGCGGGTACCCTCCGATCACCATGATCTCCAGCAGTTCCTCCCAGGAGATCGCCGGCCATTTGCCCGGCCAGTTCACCGGGGACCTGGAGAACAGTGTGTCGACAAAATTCTCGTGCTTACTGTGAATCTCCCCCTGGGAGAACGGCCAAAGAGTCAGGACTTCCATACGCCCGGCCAGTGACTCGGAGAGCTTCGGCAGCAGCATCACATTGGCCGACCCGGTCAGCAGGAATTGGCCCGGTTGACGCTTCCGGTCGATGGCGGCCTTGATGACCGGAAACAACTCGGGGACCTGCTGAACCTCATCCAGGGTGACTGGAGAATTCAGGCCGGCGATGAAGCCGTTGGGGTCGCGTTTGGCCGCGACGAGGTTGCCGGGATCGTCAAAGGTCAGATATTGACGATTCGGCTCGTCGAGTTCGCCAGACTGGACCAGGGTGCTTTTTCCCGTCTGGCGTGCGCCGTTAATCAAAACGGCTGGCGTGTCGGAGAGCGCATCGCGAAGAGGTCCGGCGAGGTGGCGGCGAAGCATAGCCTTTATTATCACCCGTCGGTCGGATGATAATCAACCACTATATGGATGATTATCAACTACAGCGCTCTTTAGTATGAAAAGCACAACCGCCGCCAGCGCAAAGACCGCCAGCAGTGTCCAGCCAGCAACTCTCGATGACATCGCGCCGTCCCTTTCCCGCGATCCTCGGCGGAGATTGAACGAAACTCGGCAACAGTACGGATTAGCCGCGCTTTCCGCTGCCCGCGCCACATTCCTTTCGTAATGACACGTTAGGTCCGATTCAGCTCCGAAACACGCCG
>DATGJK010000147.1:0-15771 GCA_035295245.1 Acidobacteriaceae bacterium | reverse complement strand
TGTCGGTAAAGAACACCATGGGATTGTGCTTGGGCGCGTAGTTGTACTGCATGCCGGCGTTGTATTCATTGAGATTGCTGCCCGCGGCGAAGATGCCGGAGAAGCCGACAAGCGGCACGGTCCACTGATCCGCAGCAAGCGGCAGATTCGTCAGCTTGCCGTTGCTGCTCGCAAGATCGATGTCTTCCTGATAGGACTTCCAGCTATACCCGGCGAGCTGCAGCAAGCCGCTGAGGTGCTGTGTGGTGGTCTGCACATTGTTGGGAGTGCCGGCCGGCTCGGTGTACGGATCGTTGTCGTTCAGAACGCCGTAGTTCGTGCCCGCTTCGGCCCAGATGTACTGCGGCTCGGAAGGATGAATGTGATTCTGCCCGCTGGAGGTCGCCAGAACATTGTGGTAGGCGGTCGCGTAGGCGACATGCTCGCTGATGTTCAGCTGGCGGCCGTTGATGTAAGCGACCGCGGTGCCGTTCACCAGGCTGTTGATGAAGGGCGCATTCGGGTTTCCATAAACCTGCTGAATGCCTCCAGGCAACGTGATGGGCTGGGTCCAGTTGTGGTTCTCGAGGGCGATGACGAAGACGTGCCGGATCGCGCGGTCGTCGCGATCATGATCGTCATCCTGGGCCTGCGCGCAGCACAGGGCAACGGCAGCCAGCAGGGCGCAGGTGGCCATACGGCGGAGATGGTGCGTCGATAACATCGGTCTCTCCAAATGAGGATTGCAGCCGGCGGGGAATGCGGCCGCAGGGACATTGGTACAGTCCGCATGTTTCACGCATGTGATTGCCACGTTAAAGGACGAGGGCGGAGGGGAGTGCAGCGGCTCGGCCTTGCATACCTTGACGGTCTACAAGGAAGTAGTGTAGACGGTCATAGTATGGGCAAACCGAATGATCTGGTCCAGGGCACACTCGACCTTCTGATTCTGCGCACGCTGCTGCCGGAAGCGCTGCACGGCTGGGCGATTGCGAAGCGCATTCAAATCGTCTCCGGCGAAGTTCTGCAGGTGCAGCAGGGCTCGCTCTACCCGGCGCTGCACCGTCTGGAGCAGCAGGGCTGGATCCGCGCGAAGTGGGCGGAGAGCGAGACCGGACGGCAGGCGAAGTTCTACGCGCTGACCAATGCCGGCCGCAAACAACTGGAACAGGAGACGGCGAACTGGAACCGGCTTTCGGCGGCGATCAATCTGGTGATCGACGAAGCCTGATCAGAGCCGAGGGCCAGGACTCAGCGCACACGGAGGTGGAGATGCGGTGGATCGAGCGAATGCGCATGCGCAAAGAGATGGCTGTTCACCGGGGACGCGAGAGTAGCCGGCTCGAGGCCGAGCTGCAGTTTCATCTCGACCAGCAGATTGCCGAGAATGTCGCTGCCGGTATGGCTCCCGACGAGGCGCGCGCCGCCGCACTGCGGAGCTTCGGGAACCCAACGCTGTTGCGCGAGCAGGCGCGCGAGGCATGGAGCTGGACCTGGGCGGAGAGGTTGCTGCGCGATGGCCGCATCGGCATCCGGACGCTGCTGCGGACCCCGGGCTTCTCGCTGACGGCGATCCTTGTCATGGCGCTGTGCCTGGGCGCGACCACGTCGTTGTTTACCGTCACGCGCGCAGTGCTGCTCAAGCCGCTGCCCTTTCCGGGCTCGGAGCAGCTGGTGATGGTCTACGAGCATTTCCGGAGCTATGGGAACGGCTTCGGCAATGAGTTCAACGTGGTTGCGCCCGCTGACTATGCCGATTGGCGCGCGCAGACTCACGGATTCGACGACATGGCGGCGTGGCGCTGGGCGCAATTCAACCTGAGCGGCGACGCTGCGGAACTGCCCGAAGTCGTGACCGCGGCGGCGGGCAGCTGGAATCTGTTCTCCGTTCTCCGCGTGCGCCCCGCGCTCGGACGAACCTTTACCGAGGCAGAGGACCAGGTTGGAGCGAACCGCGTTGCCATGCTGACGTGGAGCCTCTTCGAGCGCCGCTACGGCGGCAATCCGTCGGTGATCGGCTCGCAAATACACCTCGACGGCAATCTGTACACGATCGTTGGCGTGCTGCCGCGCTGGTTCAGTTATCCCGCGGCCACGGTGCAGGTTTGGGTGCCGTTCAAGTCGGCCCTTCCGCCGGAAATTCTGACGCACCACGACTTTCACTTCGCTCGCGTGGTCGCGCGACTGAAACCGGGCGTGAGCCTGGCCAACGCGATGAGTCAGGTGGAAGCAATCCAGCAGCGCGAGCACCGCGCATATTTGAACGCACCTGTCGCTGAAGATGCGATCTCGCGGTCCATGCTCGACGATGTCGTGACGGATGTGCGCAAGCCACTGGTTCTGCTGCTGTGCGCCGCCGGATGCATGCTGCTGATCGGGTGCCTCAACGTAGCGAATCTGCTGGTGGCACGCGCCGCAGCCCGCCAGAAGGAAACCGCCATCCGTGGCGCGCTGGGAGCGGGGCGATCGACGCTGATCGGCCACGCGCTGCTGGAGTCGTTGCTGATTTGCGCGGTGGGCGGGGCGATCGGATACGCATTGTCGTTCGCCGCGACGCAGTGGCTCGTGCATTCCTGGCAGGATCTGCCACGCGCGGAGAGTATCCACGCGGACGGCGTAGTGCTGGCTTCCTCGTTCGCGCTCGTGCTCGTTGTAGCCGTCGTCGCCGGCCTGCTGCCGGCCCTCTTTTCAACGCGGCGCAATACACTCACCGTGCTGCAGGACTCGTCGCGCGCAGTGCAGGGAAGCCAGACGCACGCCAAAGTGCGGCGAGCCCTGCTGATGGTGGAGATTGCGGCGACCGTGGTACTGCTCATCGGCGCCGGCCTGCTCTTCAAGAGCTTCATCCGAATGCGTACGACAGATGTCGGCGCGAGCACGAACAAAATCCTCACGCTTCACTACGATCTCCCGCAGAAGCAGTACGACACGCCCGCGAAAGTGGTCTCGTTCAATGAGGCGTTGCTCGACCGCGTGCGACAACTGCCCGGGATCAAATCCGCGGGGCTGACCAACATCGTTCCCGGAGCGGGTTATGGCGGCGACGATGTGTTCACCGTCCCGGAGCATCCGCCCCTCGATCCGGGCAAGCCCATGCCCGATGCGCTCGAACGAATGGCCGACCCGGATTTCTTCAGGACGATGGGAATTCCTCTGGTTCAGGGCCGCTTCTTCACGGCGCAGGATCGCCTCGACCGGGCGAAGTACGTGATCGTCAGCCGCGGCCTGGCAGAGGAGTATTTCCCGCACGAAAACCCGATCGGCAAACATCTTGTCACGCAATGGGAATCGCCCGAGCGGCAGACGTATGAAATTGTTGGCGTGGTCGCGGATACCCTGTGGGAGCCCAATCAGCCAGCCAAGCCCGCCATGTATTTCCCGGTCTTCACCGGCGCGCTGGATCGCGATTACACGCTCGCCATTCAGACGCAATCCGACCCTCTTGCGTGCTCGCTGCCCGTGCAGAAGGTCCTCGCGCAACTCGATCCAACTCTGCCTGTTTCGCACGTGCTGACGATGGATCAGGTCATGGGCGAGGCGGCGCAGACCAGCAGCTTCATTGCCACGCTGGTGCTGGCGTTCGGCACGCTTTCCATCCTGCTGGCCGCGGTCGGACTTTTCGGCGTCCTCTCGTATCTGGTGACGCAGCGCACCTCGGAGATCGGTGTGCGCATGGCGCTGGGTGCGCAGCGAGAGCAGGTGATGAGGCTGCTTCTGTTCGATGGCATGCGGCCCGCGCTCTTCGGGATCGTTGTGGGTTTGATCGCGAGCGCCGGAGCGACACGGCTGATCCAGTCCCTGCTGTTCGGTACGCGGCCGCTCGACCCAACGGTGTTTGCCGTCGTCACGGCGACGCTGCTGGCGGTGGCAGCACTTGCGTGTCTGCTGCCGGCCTGGCGCGCGGCGCGGCTCGACCCGATGCGCGCGCTGCGAACGGAGTAACCCGGAGCTCAGAGCGCCGGGCTCTGAAAGGCCAGAGTGATGCGGTGGATCGAAAAGCTGCGAATGAGAACGCGCATGGTTCTGCACCGGAGGCGTGAAGGCGAACGGCTGAACGCGGAGCTGCAGTTTCATCTCGACCAGCAGATCGCCGAGAACATCGCGGCGGGCATGGCTCCGGAAGAAGCGCGCACCGCGGCCCTGCGAAGCTTCGGCAACCCGGTCGTGCTGCGCGAGCAGGCGCGCGAGAACTGGAGCTGGGCTTGGCTGGAGCGTTTGCTGCGCGACACGCGGATCGCAGCGCGGACGCTGCTGCGGGCGCCGGGCTTTGCCCTGACAGCGGTCCTGATTATGGCGCTGGGGATCGGGGCCACGGTCGCGCTCTTCACGGTGGTGCGCTCGGTGCTGCTGCGGCCGCTGCCTTTTTCCGATCCGAACCGGCTCGTGATGCTCTACGGAAAACAGGGTGATCCGCCTGGTCCGAATGTTGTGGCTGCCGGAGATTTCTACGAGTGGCAGAAGGCGGGCCGCGGTTTCGAGCAGATGGCCATCTGGCGCATCTCGGGCTTTAACCTGTCCGGGAATGCCGGCGAGCTGCCTGAGTTTGTGAACGCCGGGGCGGGCTCCTGGAATTTGTTCGCGACGCTGGGTGTGCAGCCGGTGCTGGGGCGCACGTTCACGGCGGCCGACGACGAGCACAGCGCTGCTCCCACGGCGATGCTGACGTGGAGTTTCTTTGAGCGCCGCTTCAACGGCAACCACGCGGTGCTCGGGCAGACCGTGCTTCTGAATGGAAGACCGTACACCATTCGCGGCGTACTGCCGAAGTGGTTTAGTTATCCGGATCCGAAAATCCAGCTGTGGGTGCCGTTCCAGATTGATACGCCGCCGGGGGTTTTGCAGACCCATTACGGCCACAGCAGCCATGTTGTGGCGCGGCTCAGGCCGGGCGTTTCCGTTTCGGGAGCCGTGGCAGAAATCAGCGCGGTCCAGCATCAGCTGTATTTGCGCCTGAATGGCGGCGGTCCCATCGCTCAGGGCGTGGTTTCGCGTCCCATGCTGGAGGATGTCGTCGGCGATGTAAAGACGCCACTGTACACGCTGCTCGCCGCCGTCGGATGCCTGCTGCTCATCGCCTGCCTGAACCTGTCGAATCTGCTCGTCGCACGCAGCGCGGCACGCAGGCGTGAAACCGCGATCCGCACGGCGCTCGGCAGCACCCGCGTGGGTCTCATCCGGCAGCGGCTTACGGAAAGCCTGTTGATCTGCGGCGGAGGCGGTGTGCTCGGCTTGCTGCTGGCCACGGCGGCAACCCGTCTGCTGCTGATGCAGTGGTCCGATATGCCGCGCGCCGATGCCGTGCATCCCGACGCTCTCGTGCTGGCGTTCACGGTTGGCATCGTGGCGCTGACGGGAATTGTTGCCGGGGTGTTGCCGTCGCTTTCCGGGACTGGCTCCGGCGTTTTGGCCGCTCTCCAGGAAGGCACGCGCGGTTCGGGTGGCAGCGCTTCGCGCGCGCGGCTGCGCCAATCGCTGCTTACGATCGAGATTGCCCTGACCGTCGTGCTGCTGATCGGGGCCGGCCTCCTCTTTCGAAGCTTTCTGCGCCTGCGCTCCGACGACCTTGGCTGCACGACGAAGAACGTGTTGACCATGAATTTCTTCCTGCGCGGAGATAAGTATGGCAAGCCGGAACAGATGGTCGCATTCGATACCACGTTGCTGGAAAAGATCCGCCATCTGCCAGGCGTGGAGGCCGCCGGGCTCACCAACGTGGTCCCCGGCGCGGGCTACTACGGCGACAAGGAAGTGATCGTTCCGGAACATCCGTCTTTATCGTCCGGCCAGCATCGGTTCGCGTTGTACCGCACCGCCGATCCGGGGTACTTCTCCGCCATCGGCATTCCATTGCTCCGCGGACGCTTCTTCACCGACAACGAGCGGTTGAATAACGACCGCTTTGTCATCATCAGCCAGGAACTGGTGAAGGAATTCTTCCCGCACGAAGATCCTCTGGGAAAACACGTGCATGTGGCCTGGCGTACCGAGGCCGGGGAGGACTACGAAATTATCGGAGTGGCAGGCGACTCGCTGTACCGCGTGGGGCAGCCGATCCGCGCCATGATGTGGTTTCCCATCCTTGGCGGCTCCCGCGAGCTCAGCAGCGACATTGATCTGGTTGTGCGGACGCACGGTAATCCCGAATCGGCAGCCCTCCCGGTGCAGAAGGCCATCGGCAGCATCGATCCGGATCTGCCGGTAAAAAATGTGCTGACGATGGACCAGATCATCGGGAAATCGACGGCAAACTCCAGGTTCGATGCCACTCTGGTGCTGATCTTCGCAGCTATCTCTTTGTTGCTGGCTGCGGTCGGACTGTTTGGCGTCCTCTCCTATCTGGTCACGCAACGCACGACGGAAATCGGAGTGCGTATCGCTTTGGGCGCGGATCGCGGCAGCGTGCTGCGGCTGATCCTTTTCGACGGGTTGCGTCCCGCGGTGCTGGGCCTGATTCTCGGCCTCACGGGCAGCGCGGCGGCCACGCGGCTCATCGTCTCTGTGCTGTACGGAACCAATCCTCTGGACGCGGTGGTGTTTGCGGTTGTGGTTGTGACGCTGCTTGCCGTGGGCACCGTCGCGTGCCTGCTGCCGGCGTGGCGCGCGGCGCGGCTCGACCCGATGCGGGCGCTGCGGACCGAATAGCCGGGCAGGGAGATACCGTCGAAGCGATGACCGGTCGGTTAGCTGCGGATGTTATTCCGAAGCAGTGGACTGACCGGTATACCGCAGCGGAAATAGTTCCCCATTTGACATGTCTCTTGAGACTGGAGTAGCTTCCTCGGCATCGCGGATTCCGGGTTTCCCGGCACCCCGCTGGCAGAAACGCGCTGCAACCGCGACACTCCAATTCGAATTTGATCAGGAGGCTTCGACCCCATGAAGCTGACTCTTATCGCGGCCGCCGCGCTGGCGCTGCTCGCATTGCCACCGGCCAGGGCGCAAACCGGTCCCGTCTCGATCGACACCAGCAACCCGATCGACTGGAAGATCAGCAACGGCGCACTTACCGTGGACTGGCTCCCCGGCGACGGCCGCATCTTCAGCATGCACTGGTCGGCGTTCCCCAACCAGGAACTCATTGACCAGACGAACCGCAGCCACGCCGGCCCCAAGGGCTTCTACATGGACAACGTTGGCCCCGGCTTCAGCACGCCGACCAACGGCTATTACCTCGATCCCAATGGCCGCTACGTCGACTGGTGGGTTGAATTTCCCTCCAGCTCGACGAATCCCTTCACCTGGCAGCAGCACTGCGTCATGTTCGCCAACGATCCTGGCGTGCATATCTATTTCGTGCTCGATCACGGCGCGAACGACGTGGCCGGGAGCATTGGGCAGATCCAGTGGGTGGTACGCGGCGATCTCGCGCAGTTCACGAACACCTACTCGGTGAACAGCGGGCTCTCGAATCCTGGCGCGACTTCGGTGCCGATGCCGAATGCAGTGTTGTTCGGCGGCACGGAAGCCGGGCGCAACGTACAGGACGCGACTGTGGATCTGCATGGTCTCACGCTGCCCGCAGGATTCCGCCGCGAGTTCTACACCAAGTACGACTATTCGAGCTACGAGTACCTGCACAAAGCCGAAGGGGTTTACGGGCCGACGATGGCCGAGTGGATGGTCGTCCCCAGTTCCGAATCGCTCACCGGCGGCCCCTCGAAGCAGGACCTCATCTTCACCGGCAACCTGCTCATCATGGAGGCCTACTCCAACCACCTCGACAATCAGATGAGCTTCCCGGTCCCTGCGGGCAGCCTGATGCACCGCCTTTACGGCCCGTTCTACTTCCACGTGAACGCATTCAGCAGCACGACTCCCACGCCGGCGTCGCTCTATCAGGAGGCCCTGACGGCAGCGAGCCAGCTGCAGCCCGCGTACGACACGGAGACCGAACTTCTGCAGAACGGTTATGTGCCTTCGACCGGGCGGGGCGAGGTTAACGTGAAGGTGGGCGGAGCATCGGGACAAGCTCTCAACCAGGCATGGGCCATCCTCAGCGACAACGCGACGAACGTGCAGTACTCGCACGCAGGAAACGAGTACTGGGTGAACATCAATCCCGCCGGAATCGCCAACTTCCACGGCGTGGCGCCCGGCACTTACCGGCTGACGGTGTACAGCCTTGGCCAATGGGGCGAGTTGCGGCGGGATGGTGTTACGGTGCAGGCGGGCCAGACGACACATCTCTCCGTCAACCTTGCAGGGGAGAACTTCGGCACGTTCGCGCCGGTGTGGACCATCGGCACGGCGGATCGCTCAGCCCACGAATTTCTGCACGGGCAGATCACCAATCCCGAGGACCTCGATACGAATTACGCCGACAACTACACTGCGCGGCTGGGCAACTCGGTGCAGGACGATCGGGAGTTCTGGGGCAACTGGAACTACTGGGCGGACTTCGCCGAGAACCAGGGAGCGGTGATCTACTACGCGACGCCCGTGGGATCGACTCCGGCGACGAATGACCTGAGCCAGTGGAATTACAACCAGTGGCACGTCTTTTATCCGCATCTGTGGGCAGCAATCTACAACCCCAGCGACACCACTTCGGATGGCTACAACTACATCTGCCCGTCGTACGTGGGCGGCGGCGTGTTTGGCGCCTGCGCCACGACGCCGGTTCCGGACTGGCAGGTGCATTTCACCACCTCGGACGACCAGCAGGGTCAGGGGCAATATGTTGCTCTGTCGCTGGGAATGGCGGCGACGGAGTCCAGCCTGGTGGTCACGCTCAACGGCCATCCGCTGACATGGCCCGGCTATAACCACAAGAACGCGGACGCGGCCGTGCGCAGCGGATTCTCCGGCACCTACCAGTGGGTCGTCTTGCAGTGGCCGACCAGCGACCTGAATCCTGCGGGACAGGACAACGTCATCACCTTCAACGTGAGCCGGACGCAGGGCGTCTCGTACGACGCGCTGCGCCTCGAGGTCACCGACAATTCAGCCGATCCGGCGGTGACCGGCTGGAACGATTACGACTACGTGGACGCAAGCGGCTACAAACCGGCCAACGACGCGATCCCGAACCAGTAGCCGCAGGGACACTGGGCAGCGGTCAGCCCCGCCGCTGCCCGGGATCGCATCACATACGGTACTTTTGGCACGGCTGACGTAAGTACTATCGGCTGAACCAGCACTTATTCGGCGTTAGACTAATCGGCATAAATCCCGGGCGCGGGGTCTCAGCTGCGGGGGACCGCCTCTGTGTGTATTCGGAAAGCATGCTGACAGGGCCGCCATCACGGGACAGATCGATTCCTTCCAGATGGAAATTTCGCCGTGGCTTTGCAGCCACAGCCGGCGCGTTGCTGGTGGGCTGCAGCATCACTGCATTTGCCGCCGGCCCGCCGCGGCCATCACTGCAGACAGCGCACCAGGTTCAGGTCCTTACCAACGCTGAAGCCGCGCGCTCCTGGCCCGTGCATCTGGCGCGCGCCCAAGTGAGCTTCTGGCAGCCGTCTACGAAAACAGCATTCCTGCTGGACACCACCGACGCGATTCGAGCCGAGGTCATCGATGGGAACGCAACGGAACTGCGTTCGGGGGATCTGGTCAGCGTCAAAGGGTGGTCCGGGCCGGGCGATGCGGGGCCCGTGATTGTTGACGCCCATATTTTGAAGCTGGGCCACTCCGCGCTTCCCGCCGCGCCGCTGGTCGGTCTGGATCGGCTTTCTTCGGGCGCTTTCGATGCCCACTGGGTGACCGTCGAAGGCGTCGTTCGCTCCGCAATTCGTTCCGGCATTTCGGAGGCTAATCCTGGTGGCGAAGTCAGGCTGACGCTCGCCACCGGACAAGACAGCGTGGAGGTGCTCGCCGCGGATTCGGGCAGAGCAAGTCTCGAGAGGTTCGTCGACGCGGAGATTCGGCTCAGCGCAGTTGCGGAGAATGAGTTCAATCAGCGCCGCTTGCTGACTACCACGCGTCTGCAGTTGCCGGACCTGAATTACGTGCGGGTGTTGCGCGCCGGGCCGGCAGATCCTTTCGCGCTGCCGCTGACCCGGATAGCCGATATCCGTCTGACGAGCGGAGGAACTCCCGGCCACCGTCTGCACACGCGTGGCGTGATCACGTCCACCTGGGGTGATCAGAATTTCTCCATCAATGACGCGGGACACGGGATGTTTATCAGCTCCGAAGGTTCCGCATCAGTGCATCTGGGCGACCTGGTCGACGTAGTGGGATTTCCTTCGGCCGGGGAATACACAGTTTTCGTCGATCATGCCGTGCTGCGCCGGATCGGGACGGGTCCACTGCCGCGACCTTTACGGCTCACTGCTGCTCAGGCGCTTTCCCGCGGTATGGATGCAGAGCCCATCGAGGTGGAAGGTACGCTCCTGCAGCGATCACCGGGCCCGCTCGGGATTCTGACGATGCTGCTGAACGACGGCACGATATCGTTCCTCGTTGTGCTGCCACACGGCAATTCGAGTGAGATTGGCGCCGACATCGCTGCCGGCAGCCGGTTGCAAGTGAGCGGTATCGGGGTGATTCACGCAGATGAGAATCACAACGCCCGGGAACTGAACGTACTGTTGCGTTCGTCTGCCGATGTGGTGTTACTGAAGGCGCCTCCGTGGTGGACGCTGCGGCACTCGCTGATGCTGATCGCCGTCCTCGGCGCGATCGCCGTCGCAATCCTTTTCTGGAACGGGCTGCTGCGCCGGCGAGTACATACCCAGACCCGGCAGATCCGGGCGCAACTCCAGGAGTCCAGCCGTTTGCGTGCGCTCGCCGAAGCTGCGAACCAGGAGAAGAGCGAGGCGTTCGAAAATCTGCTTTCTGTTCAGAGGGACCTGCTCGCCGCGCAGGAAGAACTGCGATTCCAGGCTACACATGATCCCCTCACCGGTCTCCGGAACCGCGCATCTTTGCTCGAAAGTCTTCATCTGGAGCTAGAACGCACCATTCGCAGCGGCGCGCCCCTCGGCATCCTGCTGCTCGATCTCGATCATTTCAAGCAGGTGAATGACACACACGGGCATCTGACGGGAGATGCTGTCCTGCGGGAGATCGGCCAACGCCTGCTCCACGCCACTCGCCCCTACGACGCCACCGGCCGCTATGGCGGTGAGGAGTTTCTGGTGATTCTGCCGGGCTGTGGCCGCGAGCAGACGGAGCACAGTGCAGAGCGGATTCGCAGCGCGATTGGTTCTGCTCCGTTCAGGACAGGAGAGACGGAATTCTTCCTCACCGTCAGCATCGGAGCGACTGTGGCCCGGGAAAGGCCGGAATCCGAACAGGCTCTGCTGCACGAGGCGGACATTGCGCTGTACCAGGCCAAGTCTGAAGGGCGGAACCGCACGGTCGTGTATGCCGCGCAATTGGTCCCGGCAGAACGGCTTTCCTGACCATGCGCAGCGATCGGTACTGTCTCCTTGAGCGTGGCGGACAGCGTGGTGTATGCCATCGCAGGAGGGCAGCGGCTCAAATGGCCGCTGCCTTTCCTCTGCCCAGCCGCTACTGATCGCTGCCAGTTACGAGTTCCGTCGAGACGGGTGTGACAAAACCAAACAGTCCCTCGCTGCCATGATTCGGACCCGCGGTAAAGTACATCTCCGCTGCTGGAGCCCCGGCGGTGTCGTAATTGGGTGTGCTGGTGCTGGTATCCGCGCCCGGGTTGCCGAAGCTGATGCCCCAAACGCCATTAATCGACAACGGATTCCCGCTGGCATCCTTCAGCACGCCAACGAAACGTCCCGTCGCCAGATCGTAGGCGGCAATCCAGCCACTGGATTCGGTCATGCCTCCGCCGGCGAACTGGGCGACCAGCAGGTCGTGACTATAGGTGCCGAAGTCGAGCGGCGCAAGGGCGACGCCCCACGGCGCATTGAGCCAGTCCCCATGCTGCAGGCGAAGCAGCAAACGTCCGGTTGCCGAATAAATATCCACACGGCCGAGTCCCGGGCCGTCCGTCTCAACCGGATTGCCGGGCATGTGCAGCGCATAGGTCACGACGATATCGTTGCCGATCGCCTGCACATTGAACGGATCGAAATTCGGGGGAAGCCGCCGATCCGTAAACGCCTGCTCCGAACGGTCTTCGTCGCCTCTGTCATCGCCCATCTCGTCGGCAGATGCGGCGCTGTCATGCTCGTTATCGAACCAGACGCGATGAAACGCGCTGTCGTATACGTCCACGCGACCCTTGGCGAAATTGGCGGCGTAGAGGTAGCGTTGCCCATTTGCGACCGCGCTGGTGAGACCCGTGTAGACAGAGTGATCCTTTGTTTTAACGACCGCCATGGCCCCCGCGGTGGGGTTGTTCCAGCCGACGATCATCCCGTCAATTGTGGAAAAAATGAAGTGGGCAGGCGTCGAGGGAGCGAGCAGGAAGTCGGTTGAGCTGCCGTTAAAAATAACGCCGGTGGGCGAGCCGGTCTTTCCGGAAACCGCGGCCGGAATGGTCACTGTGAGCGCCACCTTGGTGCCGGTACCCGTGTAGAGCGTGCTGACTCCGCTTCCGTTATCGGAGACCCACCAGGGGGTGCTGGAGCCACGGGTGAGTCCCCAGGCGTTGGACAGGGAAGAGTCGGTGACGGGCGCGACGCCCGACACGCTGGAAACCAGGTTGGTTTGTTTGTAGTTCTGAGCTGAAGCAGCAAGCTGCGTCAGCAGGAAAGCCATCGCTGGGAAAGCGATGCGGCGTAGGGATGTCATCGTGACCTCCGTAGAGCATTCGAAATGAATTGCAGGGCGCCGCAGGGGCGGCAGCACACAAAGGGCTTTGGACCCGAAACCATTGAAAGCAGCAGGGATTCTACGCCGCCGTAATCGCGACTTTCCTCCGTCGAATGTCATTCAATTGTCATTTTTTGATGGCGTCGAGAGGGCCTCATTTTGGCGCAGGCAGGCATTGGCTGGCGCAACAAGAGAGCCGAGAGTCCCTCTTGATCGCCACATCTTGACTGTCATAATGAGACGTGCTAACGTTCAGCCCATGCCTGAGCAGAACACCGATGTCATTCAGGGAACCCTGGACATGCTGATCCTGAAGACACTCAGCCTGGAGCCGATGCATGGCTTCGGAATTGCGCGTCGCATCGAGCAGGTCTCCCGGGGGGCCTTCAAGGTCAATCCGGGCTCATTGCTCACAGCACTGCAGCGTCTGGAGCGCGCCGGTTTGCTCGATTCGGATTGGCGTAATACGGAGAACGCGCGCCGCGCGAAGTACTACACCCTCACCCGCGCCGGACGACAAGAACTGGAAGTGGAGGCCGCCGAGTGGAACCGGCGGGCCTCAGCCATTGCGCGGCTGCTGCGTCAGGAGGCCTGACGTGTCCCTCTGGCGGCAACTGACTCATGGCGCTCGCGGACTGTTCCGCCGACGTGCGCGCGACGAGGAGATCGGCGAGGAGGTTCGCCAATACTTTGAAGAAGCCCTCACGGAGTACCGTGAACGCGGGCTCTCCGAAGATGACGCGCGCCGTGCGGCGACGCTGGAGTGGGGCAGACCGGATCACTCCGCGGAGCAGGTGCGCGCTTTCGGATGGGAAAACGCCTTCCGCACCCTACTGTCGGACCTGCGCTTCGCCGCGCGCCAACTGCGCCGGAATCCTGGCTTCACCATGGTCAGCGCCGTCACGCTCGCTCTCGGCGTCGGCGCCAGCACTGCGATCTTCAGCGCCGTTGATCCGGTCCTCTTCCGGCCGCTCCCGTATCCGCATCCAGGCCGGATTCTCATGACCTGGAACCGATGGCAGGGCGCGCGCTCGGAGCTTGCCTACGGTACCTGGCTGGAGCTGAAGCAGCGCAGCCACTCATTCGAGTCGACTGCCATTTTCGAGCCATGGCAGCCGGCGATTAGCGGGGGCCCGGAGCCAGAGCGGCTGGAAGGCCAAAGCGTCAGCGCGGGGTTCTTCCATGTGCTGGGAGTTGCGCCGGCGCTTGGCCGCGACTTCCGCGCCGCGGAAGAGGGCCCGAATGCGCCAAAGGTCGTGATTCTCAGCGACCGGCTCTGGAGAAGGCTCTTTCACGCCAATCCTGCGATTCTCGGCCACCCGATCAAACTCGATGGCGACAACTTCACCATCATCGGCGTGATGCCGCGCAGCTTTGAAGATGTGCTGGCGCCAACCGCCGCGGTGTGGACGACCGACCGCTATGACTCCAGCCAGATCACGCGCGAATTCAATACCTGGGAATGGGGCAACCATCTGCGCATGGTGGGGCGGCTCCGGGCCGGTGTGGCGCGCGCGCAGGCAATCGATGAACTGAATCAGATTGCACGCACACCATGGCCACAGTTTCCGCGGCCGCGCTGGGCTGCCCTGAATCGCGGAATGATCGTGGACTCGCTGCAGGACGACATCGCGCACACGGTAAGGCCGGCGCTGCTGGCCGTCTTCGCCGCGGTCGTTCTTCTCCTGGTCATTGCCTGCGTCAACGTCATCAGCCTGGTGCTGGCCCGCAGCGGTCAGCGCAGCGGCGAATTTGCGGTTCGTGCCGCGCTCGGCGCCTCGCGCCGCCGCATGCTGCGCCAGCTTGTTACCGAGAGCCTGCTGCTGTCGTTCCTCGGCGGAGCGCTCGGGATGGCTGCGGCGGTTGCCGGCGTGCGAGCCATCGTCGCGCTGAGCCCGCCGGATCTGCCGCGTCTGAACGCGATTGCGTTCGATCCCGCCGCGTTCCTGTTCGCATTTGTCATGACAAGCATGGTGGGCATCGCCGCCGGAGTCGTCCCGGGGCTCCACATCTCTCGCAGTGAATTCCAATCCGGGTTACAACGGGCCTCGCGACGCATCGCCGGAACGCATCTGTGGACGCGGCGTTCGCTGGTGGTTGCGGAGATCGGGCTGGCGCTGGTGCTGCTGGTCAGCGCCGGATTGCTCCTGCGCAGCATGCAGCGCCTGCTCGCCGTCAATCCCGGATATAACCCTTCGCACCTGCTCACCATGCAGGTCGTCAGCTGGGGGCACCGCTTCGACGATCAGGCTTCCACAGCCGGAGCGCGCGCCCGCCGCCGCTTCTTCGCAGACGCGCTGGACGCGGTGCGGCATGTTCCTGGCGTGGAGCAAGCCGCATTTACGAGCCTGCTGCCCCTCAGCGATGATCCGCCGGTCGTCGCTGAATACGGGGCGCAGTTCGACGACGAGGATTCCAACAGCGGCATCAACGTGTTTCGTTATGCAGTGAGTCCCGGCTACTGCCAGACGATGGGGATCCCGCTGATCAGCGGACGTCTGCTCGACGATCGCGACACTGCCTCGGCTCCGCAGGCTGCGCTCATCAGCCAGTCGCTGGCCCGGAAACACTTCGGCAGCCGCAATCCGCTGGGAGCCCGCCTGCATGTTGGTCCGCGTGACCGGCCCTGGTACACCGTCGTCGGCATTGTCGGGGACGTGAAGCAGACATCTCTCGCTCTGGACGATGCGGATGCCGTTTATCTCTCAACCGAGCAGACGTGGTTCGCCGACGATACGCTGTCATTTGTCGTCCGCGCGCGTGGAGATGCGGCAGGCCTTGTGCCCGCCGTCCGTGCTGCGATCTGGTCGGTGGATCCGAATCAGCCGATCGTGCGCATCATGACCATGGATCGTCTGATGGCCGTCACCGAAGAGCAACGGCGGTTCGTTCTGATCCTGTTCGAGGCGTTCGGAGCCGTCGCGCTTCTCCTCGCAGCCGTGGGGTTATACGGTGTGCTGGCGGGCGGCGTCGCGGAGAGAATCCGCGAGATTGGCGTTCGCGCCGCGCTCGGCGCCACCCGCGCCGACATCCTGGCGCTGATCCTTCGTGATGGCCTGAAGCTGACTGCGCTGGGACTCGCGCTGGGGGCGCTGGGAGGCCTTGGGGCCA
>DATGJK010000146.1:0-5068 GCA_035295245.1 Acidobacteriaceae bacterium | reverse complement strand
GGACGCGGTCCGCTCTGGCTCGACTCTCTCCCCTCTCTGTCGAACCGCATCTTCGTGACCCAGGTTTTTCTCGCGACCGTTGTTGCCGTTGCTCTCGCCGTTGGAGCGCTGCTCGATGAGCGCCGCCGCGCCGAACGCTCCGCCGAAGAAAACCAGTCCATCTTCCAGACACTCATCCAGAATTCGGATGACATGATCGTCCTCGCCACCCTTGGAGGACAGCAGCGCTTCGTTTCGCCGGCCGTCGCCAAACTGACCGGATGGAGTCCCAGAGATTTTGTGCAGATGGAATACCTGCAGACCATGCACCCGGACGACCGCGAACCCGGTTCAGCCATTCTCGCCAGCCTCGCCACCGGCAAGCTGAATCACACCTTCCGCTATCGCACCCGCTGCAAAGATGGCGAGTATCGCTGGGTCGAGGCATCCATCCGCGGATATCGTCATGCCGGCTCCGTCAATGTCGCCGGTTATGTCTCCACCATCCGCGACATCTCCGTGCAAAAGGAGACGGAAGACACGCTTCTCGCCGAGCGCGCCGTGCTCTCCCAGGAAAAGGAACAGTTCGCCGACCTGGCTTCACGCGATGAACTCACCCAGATCCCCAATCGCCGCGCCTTCAATGCCGCGCTCAAACAGGAAGCCGCTCGTCACACGCGCATTGGCAAGCCCCTCGCGCTGCTCATGATTGACGTCGATTACTTCAAGCTCTACAACGACCGCTACGGCCATCAGGAGGGCGATAAGTGTCTGCAGGCCCTCGCCCAGACCATGCAGGCCTGTATCGGACGCGTCTCCGACATGGTGGCCCGCATCGGTGGCGAGGAGTTCGCCGTCCTGCTTCCCGGCACCGATGAGGCGGGCGCGGTCAAAGTCGCGCTGGACATGCTCGCGCGCGTGCGCCGGCTCAACATGAAGCATGCCGACAGCCCCTTCGGGCGCGTCTCCGTCAGCATCGGCATCGCCGCGTGGCCCTCGAAGTTCTCCACCGACGTGGCCTTCCTGATGCAGCAGGCGGACCGCGCTCTCTACGAAACCAAGCACAACGGCAAAAACAACTTCACCGTCCAGCCGGACGACCAAACCATAATGGCCACAGGCAAATACTGGGATATCGAGTAGTCCCCGGCTTCCCTTTCACCGCTGCAAATATCCTTCCCCGCATCATCCCCGCGACGCTTTCCTGAATCTCATCACCAGGGTAGCGATTTCCACTTTTCGGTAGCGCGCCACTCACTTGAGATTCTTTCGCCCGCTTCTCCATTTTCTGTTACACATCGGCTATTTTGGCCCTCTCCTCATGGGGATCATGGACTCGTCCTTCCTCGTCCTCCCCTTTGGCAATGACCTTGTCGTCGTCGGCCTCGTCGCCCGCCATCATCAGGGAGCGCCCTGGTACGCACTGACCGCCGCCTGCGGTTCCACCCTCGGCGTCCTCATCCTGGCGCTGGTCTCCCGCAAGCTCGGCGAGGAAGGCATTCGCCGGATCGCCGGCGAAAAGCGATACGACAGCCTGAAGAACCGCATCGGGAAGCGCTCCGGAATTGCCGTCTTCCTGGGCGGTCTGGCGCCGCCGCCATTTCCCTTCACCATGGTCATCGGAGCGGCCGCGGCCCTCGACTATTCGCTGTGGCGCATCCTGATCATCAACTTCTTCGCCCGTGGCGCCCGGTTTGCGCTCCTCGCCTGGCTCGCCATCAAGTTCGGCCATCAGGTCCTCGCGGTCGCCCGATCCAAACCTTTCGAGTGGACGATGGGCGCCTTCATCTTTCTCTGCCTGGCGGGCAGCGCCTTCTCCATCTGGAACTGGGTGCGCAAGTCGCATGCCCCGCAGAAGCACTGAACTCCTCACGCTGTCACGCGCCTGGCTTTCTCTCCCGTCTGTTCCCGGGCCGCATCCGGCATCCAAAGGAACAGGAATTTGTCCTGGACGATCTGATTCCACTGATCAGAGAGGATATGTCCTCATTTGCTCCTGCCTGATTTGAAGGAGGCGCCGCCGCCACTACCAGCCGGCCCGCATGAATTTCATCCACTCCGTTCAGTCATTCGCTGCCAATGGCGTCATGATCGCCATCATCGCTCACGGTCTCGTGGGCATTTCTCTGTTGTGGGATAAGGTTCTGCTCCGCCGCAAGGGCATGCAGAGCCTCGCCTCCTACGTCTTCTGGCTCGGCGCCATCAGCATCTTCGGGCTGGCATTGATCCCCTTCGGATTTCACATGCCCTCCCTGAAGATCGCGGGCATCGCGTTTGCCGCCGGCTTCTTCGATCTGGCCGCCACCTGGTTCTATTACGGCGCGCTCAAAGCCGGAGAAGCCTCCGAAGAACTGGCTGCTATGGGCGGCTTCATGCCCCTCGCCACCGTCCTGATTTCCATTCCCCTGATCGGCGTCGATCTCAAAGGCCAGCTCGCCGGCTTCATCATCATGACCCTCGGCGGCTTCGTCATGTTCTTCGCCGAAAAGCTCCCGCTCTCGCGCATGCTGCCGCTGGTGATCGGCGCCTGTGTGCTCTTCGGATTAACCAACGTTCTCCAGAAAATGGCCTTCAACGAGGCAAAGTTCGTCAGCGGCTACGTTTTCTTCACCATCGGCACCTTCGTCGGATCCGTTGCGCTGCTCCTTCGCCCCAAATGGCGCCACGAAATCTTCCAGCATTCTGAAGAAGCGGCCCCGCGCAGCAAGGTCGGCTATATGCTGAACCGCTTCCTCGCCGGAGTCGGATCCTTCCTCGTTGTCTTTGCCGTCAGCCGCACCTCGCCTTCCATGGTCGTCGCCATCTCCGGCGTCCGCTATGTGGTGATCTTCCTCGGAGCCTGGGCCATTACCCAGTGGATCCCTTCCTGGTTCCGCGAGGATTTCAATCGCCGCGCTCTTCTCATCAAGGCTTTTGGGACGGCTTTGGTTGTGGCTGGCCTTGTCCTCGCAGGGTTACACGGGGCGTCTCCGGGTTCTGGGGGACCGCAGTAGGCGTCTTCCCTGGCTTCACCGCAAGCACCACTCCGACGCTCACCAGGATCACCCCGATCCAGCGCTTCCACGGAATCCGCTCCTTGAGCACGAAGTGCGCCCCCAGCGTATCCACCACGAAGCTGAGCGCCGTTGCCGGAACCGCAACGCTCAGCTGCGCCACCGTGAGCAGCCCCAGCAGCGAGAAGAACGCCACCGCGTAGCAGATGCCTCCCAGGATCACCAGCCTCCGCGTGACGATGTAGCGCACGATATGCAGCAGGTTCCATGCGTTGAAATTCGTCAGCTCCCCGCCCTGCGACATGCCTTTGGCGCACAGAATGTCTCCGCACGAGCTGACGAAGACTGTGCACAGGATCAGGCCCCATTTCAGCACGGCCTGGCCTCAGCTTGATGTTCCACCGTCGCGATGGGAGTCTCCGCCACCAGCGTGACGCCAAAGGAAATCAGCACTACACCGACCCACCGCGTCAGCCCCACGTGCTCCCCCATGAACACCTGCCCGAACAGCGTCGTCAGGATGTACGCCGATGCCGTACACGGGATCACGTAGCTGAGATCGGCCCAGCTGAACAGCGACAGCTGAGCAAACGTGAAGATCGCGGTCAGCGCCGCGCCGCCGATCAGCGTCGGGTTCAGCATCAGGCCGACAATGTACCGCCCCATCGAGACATGGTCGAAATCCGGCATGTTCTTCATGCCGATCGCGAGCAGAAGATTCCCAAAGCTGTTCGCCAGAACAACGATCGCGATGAAAATGGCCGTGCGGCGGGTTCGGTCCTGCGGGGCGGGCGCGTGCATTCGCTAGATTGGAGCATTCTGCCAGAAATGGCGTTGCTGCGCCCCGCGCATTTCCTTGCTCAGTGGATTTGAATTTCTGGTTTCGCTCGAATCAGGGCTTCCCGGTCTGAATATGGTGCGCGCTGGCCAGCTGCTGCGCCATCTCCAGATGCTTCTGGATCACCGGCTCCGCCTTCTGCGCTGCCGTCTTCACCGCCGGATCCTGCCCGTTCGTGGCCTCCGCCTGCACCTGCTGGAGGGCCGCCTGGTGCCCCTGCACCATTCCCGCAATGTATTGCAGGTCGAACGCCATGCCCCGCAGATCTTTCAGCTGCGCCGCGAGCGCCTGATCCTTCGGATCCACCTGGCCAGGCGCCACCACCACGTCCAGTTTCTGCGCGAGCGGCTTCATCTGATTGTTCAGCAGCGTGTGATCCTGGATCATCGTCTGCGCGAAATGCTTCACGTCGCTGCCCGACGCCTGCCCCAGCGCCAGGTGCGCCGCCGCGATCTCCGCGTTGTTGCTTTCAATCGCCAGCCGCACGAACTGCTTGTCCGCATCGCTGGGCCCCTGCGCGACCGCTGTCGTCACCGCCCCCGCCAGAACCGCAACCAAAATCCCGGCCGTCCATTTCCGATTGCCTGCCATCGGCTCCCTCTCGTCTTGAAGTCAACACCTGTGTCATTTGGTGTAAGCGACAGTTCCCTGAGGTTGCTTCCGCGCAACCGGTGGCGTTGTTTGACTGCGAACTAATCCCCGGCCGTCAACACCGGCTCGGCAACCGCCTCTGTCGCCGGCCATGGAGGCAGAATCTTCATCAGCGCCGCCAGGATCACCAGCGGCAGGATGGTCAGCGCAATGGCCATCAGCAGCCCTTCCCGCGTCGCCAGCGCCATCTTGTAGGTCGTGTACCCCAGGAAGCTCTTCGAGAAGAGCTGCCCGCCGATCACCACGTTCCAGCGCATCGCCAGGATGCCCGCCAGCGCCAGCGATCCCGACACCGCATACAGCCGCTTCCGCGCTACTGCCGACAGCTTCGTCACCTGCACCAACCCCAGCATCAGGATCGGCGCCACCGTCCCCACGCAAATCTGCAGCACCACCTGGGAGAACCACAGCCGCGTGTGCACCATGAAATCCAGGCTGCGGAACGATTCGTCCGCCTCGTAGATGCGGTGAATCAGATCCAGCATCTCCAGGCTGAAATCGATGATGAAGATGTACAGCAGGTACTGCGCGATCGTGTCCACGCAGCGCATGTCGATCGCCTCCCGGCGCAGTTTCGTAAGGGCCATATAGAGCAGCATCACCGCGG
>DATGJK010000145.1:0-16858 GCA_035295245.1 Acidobacteriaceae bacterium | reverse complement strand
ATCACATTGCACTGGTGGGCGTTGACGTTTCCTCCGCTTTTCTGCAGGGGCTGCGCCTGCGAGACGCCCGCCTCGCCCGAGCCAATTTCAGCGCCGCCGATGTGCGCGACAGTAACATCAGGGATGCCGATCTCACCTGGGCCAATCTCCACTTCGCCAATTTCCGCAACAGCACGTTGGAGAATGTGGACCTCTCGAACGCCGACCTCAGCGACGCCGATCTCGTCGGCGCCGATCTGCGCGGCTGCCGTCTTGACTCCGCCAATCTCGAAGAGGCTGACCTGCGCGGCGCGAACATCACCGGCATTCAGTGGCAGCATATTGGCAACGTGCGCGGAGCCAACGTTGCCGGCATAAAGAATGCGCCGCCAGGATTCGTGAACTGGGCGCTCGCCCAGGGGGCGGTCGAGAAGCCGTAATCCGCCCGGCATGTCCGTTTCAACCCCCGGGGCCTGGCCCAATAGCGGCCTGGGCCTCTCCCTGCTCCCCAGGCCGTCTCTCTCATGCCTGCGACGCCGGCGGCGTTACGCCCATGATCCGCGCATAAACCACCAGCTGGCCGTAGTGTTCACACAAATGTTCCAGCGCCATCGCGATCACCTCCAGCGACGCGCCGTCCAGGCTCCGACGCATGCCGCTCCCCACCTCACGGCTGCTCTTCTTCAGTTCGCGAACCAGCGCCGCGCGGTCCGGGAAATCCTCGCGCGTCAGTTCATTGCCGTTGTCGTCCGCCTTCCGTCCGTTCAGCGAATCCGCAAAGTACCGGTTCCAGAATGCGACATGCCGCAGCACAGCGCCGCAGCTGCGCGTGCCCTTCACCAGTTCCTTCTCGAACTTCTCCTCTGGCAAAACTGCGGCCAGTTCCACAAACTTCTTTGCCGCGGACTCCCACCGTTTCGTCAGCACCGTGGCCAAAGCATTTTCCGTCGTTTCTGTCACTGCCATACTCTCGCTCCACTGGGAATGTGCAGGCGCGCTCGCATCGGACCCGCGCCTACCGGAATCTATACTGGTATCCCCCGCGCCCCGAGGTCCTGGTAAAAATTGCGGTCGCCGGAATTGCATGACAGAACGCCGCCCCATCCCCGAATGGAAAACACCGAAGGCCCGCCTGCTGGCCGCCCAGCCAGGCTGGAGCGTGCATGAGTTCATCTGCACCGCCGGACCCGGCGATCGCGCCTTCGAAGAGCAGCACAGCAGAACATCCGTCGCCATCGTTCTCAGTGGCACATTCCAGTACCGCACCACCACCGGCCGCGAGCTGATGTCACCCGGTTCCCTCCTCCTCGGCAACTCAGGCCACGCCTTCACCTGCGGACACGAGCACGCTGCCGGCGACCGCTGCATCTCCTTTCACTACTCCGAAGAATTCCTCGATCACGCCGGATTCGGTGCCGAGCGGCAGCGCTTTCGCATCCCCCGAATCCCGCCCATTCGGCCTCTCGCTTCGCTCGTCGCCTCCGCGACCGGGCTCCTTCGCCCCAGCGCCGACCCGGCCTCCTTTGAGGAAATCGCCTTCCAACTCATCGATCGCGCCACACGCCTTCAGAAAGGCCTCTTCCCGCGGCGCCAGGCTTCGGACGCCGCGGCGGCCTGCGCGCGCGTCACCCGCGTCCTGCGTGCCATTGAAGCGGAGCCGGACGCGCCCCTCACCCTCCGCGACATGGCTGCCCACGCCGGCCTCAGCCCCTGGCATTTCCTGCGCTGTTTCGAGCACCTCACCGGCGCCACGCCGCGTCAGTATCTGCTGCGCACCCGCCTGCGCCACGCCGCCATCCGCTTGCGTGACGAGAGCACCCGCGTCCTCGATATAGCCTTCGACTGCGGCTTCGGCGACGTCTCCAATTTCAACCGCGCCTTCCGGGCCGAGTTCGGCAGGAGCCCGCGCGCCTTCCGCGCCGCCTGAACTCGTACTTGCATGCCCATCCCGGTCGCGCGCTCTGCGAGCGACCGGCTCAGCTATTTCCAAACGTGCGGCAGGTCCCCCGCCGGCTTGTGCTGCGTAATCTCTGCGTAGGCGATCCCGATGTCCGTGCTCAGGTCGGTTGGCGTCCAGTCGCGATCCCGCGCTGGAAGCGCAAGCGTCATCGTCGCTGGAGTCTTCCCCTCCGCCACCTGCCGCCGGACCGCGTCGAGTAAATCCTGGATGAAACTCCGCTGCCCCTGCAAAATCTCAATCCCGCCCGGCTCTCCGTGGCCGGGCAGCACGCGTAGCGGATGCAGTGCTTCCGCCTTGTTGAGAACCTGCGGCCAGTTCGCCAGGTTTGCATCCCACAGCTTGTTGCGCGGACCTTCGCGTCCCGGAACTGAGGAGCTTCCGTTAATCGCCGCGTCGCCGGTGCACAGGATCCGCTCCTTCGGCAGCCACACGAAGCCATCACCGCGCGTATGCGCCTAGCCCAGGAAATAGAAGTCCACCTCGCGTGTCGCGTCTTTCAGGACAAAGGGACTGGTCCGAAAGGTCATTTCCGGCCGCGGAGCATCGGCCAGGTGCAAAGCCCGCACATCCTCCCGCACCGCCGCCGTCGCCAGCCACCTCTGCGGCTCGTACCGATCCATCTCCTCGACGACGCCCTGATACGCGAACGTGACCGCCCCGGCTCGCGTCCACACGATGTTTCCGTAGGAGTGGTCGCGATGCGCATGGGTGTCGAAGACGAACAGTGCCGGCTTGGGCGAGATGCGATGAATCTGCTGCACCAGCTCTTCCGCGCGGCCGGGATAGTTTGCATCGACCACGATCAAGTAATGCTGCATCTCGATGATGACGTTGTTGCAGTATCCCTTGCCGCCGTTCCCCGGCACGAACCACACCCCATCGGCAATCTTCCGAAACTCAATCGACTGCGCATACGCCGCGCCCACGCAGCCCAGCACCAGCAGCAATGCGCATGCAGATCGCATGGCGGTCCATCGTCGCTCCATTCCTGAAGTCATCCGGCGCTCAGTCCTGGTCAAGTATTGTGCAATGATCGGCGCGCCAGGCGCTTTAAGGCTTCCACAGCCGCACCAGCGGCCCCGTTCCGCCTGACACCGGATCGGACTTCGGGAACGGCAGGCTTGCCATGCGCGCCAGCGCTGCGGCATCCGGTGCTCCACGACAGATGTCCCAGTGCTGGTCGGGCGGGTACGCGCCGACGACCAGAAAATCCTCTGTCGCAGAGAGACAGCAGTGACCGGTTCCGGTGGGCAGCACGGCAACGTCGCCTGAATGGACAACGATCTCGTGGCCGTTTTCACCGCCGAGCACCAGGTGCGCCGAGCCGGCGACAATGCCGAGAACCTCATGCGCGGTGGAGTGGTAGTGGTGGTAGTCATAGACTCCGTTGCGCCACTGCGGAGGCCATCCATTGCGGGTAAAAAGCTGCTCGTACACGGACGCTGGATCCGCACCCTGCGCCTCGACGATGCCTCGGTAAAGCAGCACGGGCAGATGCTCGTTGTTGGGCATCCAGCCGTTCCGTGGGAGTGGGAGAACCTGCGGTTCGGTCCCGGGATTGGGAGCACGCCCGCCTGAACGCGCCGACTCGCCGCCGGCGCGGAATGCCGATGCCGCAGGCGCAAGGCCCAGGGCGGTCAGCAGACGGCTGAATTGGCGTCGGCTCAGATCCATAGCAGCCCCTCCCAGCTTCGATGGTCCGTTCGACATGAGTGACGCGTAAAATTCTCCCGGAATCTGTGAAGAAACACCCGTTGGGGTGTTTGCAATTCCTTCATCCACAACCTTTTGCACCGGAATGCGTCAGGAAACACAGAATCTCCCGTTTTGCGCGGTTGCCAGACGGGATTCCGCCCCTAGAATGGTTACTAACATGGCAATCCAACGTGTTCGTGTGTGGTTGGCAGTCGCTGCGATCTTTGTGGCGGCGGCAGCAGCCTGGGCCGATGCCGCGCCCTTCGATCTGACCGGCCCAAAGCTGGAAGCGAAGGTGACGCGTGCGGGCAAGACCCTGCCGATTTCCCAGGTCCCGAACCTTGCTGCGGGCGACCGCGTTTGGATCAAAGCTGACCTGCCCGAGGGCCAGTCGGCGCATTATCTGCTGGTCGCCGCTTTCCTGCGCGGCTCAACCAATCCGCCGCCGGAAAACTGGTTCTTCCGCCAGGAAACCTGGAACCGGAAAAGCGAAGGCCTGAACCTGACTGTCCCGCAGGGCGCTCAGCAGGTGGTGGTCTTTCTCGCGCCGGAGACGGGCGGCGATTTTCATACCCTGATGAACGCCGTACGGGGACGGCCGGGCTCGTTTGTGCGCGCCTCACAGGACCTGAACCAGGCCATGCTCGACCGCTCGCGTCTTGACACCTATCTGCACGCCATTCGCCGCCTGAACTCCGAAGACCCGGTGAAACTGCGCGAGGCGGCGCCGTTGCTGGCCCGCAGCCTCGGCATGAAGATCGATGACAAATGCCTGGACCGGATGCCGGAATTGCAGGCTGCCTGCCTCACACAGGGGCAGGAAACACTCATCCTGAACGACGGACACAGCCAGTCGATCGTGACCTCGCTCACCTCCGGACCAGCCAGCGATCTGGCGGCCCAGCTGACCTACACGCCCGCGGCGAGCTACGGCTTCTACAGCCCCTATATCGGATCGGTGATGGACATCGCGCGCATCCTGGATGGATTCCACACCGCGCAATACCAGTACATTCCGGCGCTGGCGACGCAGCGCGGCGATGCGCTGGCGCTGATGCTGAACACCCCGCCTTCGTTCCACAATCCCAAATCGGTGCTGGTCACAGCGCTTCCCGCGGTCGAAGCGTCGCAGCCGCCTCCGCTG
Source organism: Acidobacteriaceae bacterium (assembly GCA_035295245.1). Taxonomy (GTDB): domain Bacteria; phylum Acidobacteriota; class Terriglobia; order Terriglobales; family Acidobacteriaceae; genus Palsa-343. The sequence goes on along the minus strand of DATGJK010000145.1, from coordinate 12,080 downwards.
CATCCGGTGGATTCGAAGCAGGATTACTGCGCGGAGAAGAACTCGCTGGTGCTGGCGGTCGATGGCGCTCCGCTGGTCTTCTCTACCGGCTACGCGCACGAGATGACGCTGCGGCTGAAGACCAAGACCGGCAAGACCATCGACGAGCCGGTCAATCCCGATGCCGTCTCGGGCGGACTCGTGCTCGAAGCAAAGGACCTGAGCGCGGGCGATTTCAGCAACACCATCAATGCTTCGCTGCACGGCTACTGGGGATTCGAACGCTATGACGGACCGGCTTTCCGCCTTGAGAATACGCACGCTCAGAATTGGCAGGTGGCGGCCACGGATCGTGAATCGCTGATTGTCGGCCGCGACGACACCATCCATCTTTCGGCCGACAACGCGAGCTGCGTGGACACAATCCTCGTAAAAGACTCGGCAGGCAAGGAGATCAAGACCACCTGGAAGGCCACCAGTCCCGATGAGCTGACGGTGACCGTACCGCTGAAAGAGGCTCATCCGGGCTTGCTGCAGCTTGAGGTGAAACAGTACGGCACGGTAACGGCACAGACCATCCCGCTGCAGGCGTACACCGAAGCCGGGCACCTGAACAGCTTTACCCTGCATGCGGGCGATTCGGACGGCATCCTCAAAGGCAGCCGCCTCGATGAGGTCGCCAGCCTTAAGCTCGATGGCGTTGTCTTCAAGCCGGGGCAGCTGACTTCGAGCATGGGCACCGACGAGCTGCCGATGACCGCAAAGGACGCGAAGGCCGCCGGCAATCTGAAACAGGGCACGGCCAGCGATGCGACCGTTACGCTCAGTGACGGGCGAGTCCTGAAAGTTGATGCGACCGTCACCGAGCCGCGGCCTGGGGTGTTGCTGATCGGCAAAAGCGTTCAGGCATCGCCTTCCAGCAATGGCAGCAACATCCAGCTTGCAAATCAGGATGAACTGCCGCAGGATGCGAAGCTGACGTTCTCGGTGCGGGCCAAATCGCCGAAGGCGTTTACGCGCAGCGAACATATCGAGGTAGCAACGGAAGACGAAACGTTCACCACCATGCTCAGCCTCGATAACGGAGGCATGACGCTCGAGAACAGCACCGTGGCGCTGGCCACGCTGGATCCGGCCAAGGCGTTTGGTGCATCGGCCTTCGGGCCGCTGAAGTTCCGGGTCGTCGAGAACGGCGCGTCCGGCGACTGGCAGCCGCTGGCGACGCTGGTGCGGCTGCCGGTGCTGCAGAGCCTGAAGTGTCCCGCCGGAACTGATGAGCAGTGCCGCCTCAGCGGGTCGAATCTCTTCCTGGTGGATTCGGTATCGAGCGACCCGCAATTCTCCAACCCGGTGCAGGTGCCGGACGGCTTCCCAGGATATGTACTGCCCGTTCCGCACTCGCCGGGCGGCTCGCTGTATGTGAAGCTGCGCGACGATCCGACGGTGGTGAACCAAGTCACGCTGGCCACCGAGCAACTGCCGCCTCCGCCGGGCGAGGCAGCAAACCATGCGGGGCACAGGCCCGCCTATCACGAGGGAGAGCCCGCGCCAGCACCGGGCAGCGATGCCGCGCCGAGTGCGTCCGGCCGTTCATCGACCCAGCCCTCCGCGAATGACGAGCAGCGGCCGGCAAATCCGCCTGGCAAGCCTGCGACAACGCCGGCCACCGGCCAGTCGCAGCAGAATGCGGCTCCGCCACCCACGGCGGCGCCAAAGCCACAGGGCAGCCAGACGGCGTCTCCAGGGCCCCTTCAGCCGTCTGCTTCGGGCAGCAGCGGTAAAGTTGCGGCGCCGCCACAACAGACCAGTTCCCCGCAGCCCTGAGCCGCCGGTAGGCTGTGCGGGATGCGCTCAGCCCTGTGCGCCATCTACATATTCGTATGGCCGGCGCGCATGTCCTCGTTGAAGCTGGGCCGGGTCACCGCCAGCGCCGCATCCAGCTTCGCCCGGTACTGGTCGGCGCGCGCCATCAGAGACGGCGTCGAGGCGGCAAATTCCCCATCCAGAGTGATCAGACCCTGGCGCGCCACATCGGCAGCCACGCGCGATAGCTCCGCTGACGTGGTGTTCAGATACTGGGCGTCGCGCGGATCGGGAATCCAGACCGGCCGGTTGGCCCCAAGTACGCCCGAAAGCCAGTAGACCTTCAGGGCAATAAATTCCATGCGGCTCTGGTCGTCGGTATCGGTGAAGAAGAACTTCTTCTGCCAGCGGCTGTAATAGCGCGTCGTCACGGGCACCGGCTGGCGATTGCCGCTCTTCAGGAACTCGAGCTGTCCGCGGTCCAGCGTCTTGCGCACCGCGTTGTAGATGAACGTTTCGGCATAGGGCTGCTCGGGAGCGGGCACGATCTCCGCAAAAGTGACCGTCATGCTGGCGGAAACCAGGGCGTGAAGGGGTGAGTTCGTCCCGTCTTCCAGCCGGACTGTGCCATGAACGATAAAGGTATCGGCGCCGGAGGTGGAGCGGTGAAACGGCCATCCGAAGTTGCTGAAGCTGATGGGCAGTCCGGCCAGAGTCACAGAGCAGTCCGGGCGCGGATTGCGCAGCCGCTGCGCTGCTTCCCGCAGGTGCGAGGTCATCTCGGGGAGCAGCTCGGGCTTATCGAAGTCGAACGCCTCGCTCAGCTCCAGCTGCAGCGTGCGCTCTGCCGGGGCGCCGGGCGCGGATGCGAGGCGAAAACGCGTCGTAGGATGGCCATTGAAATCCGTACCGGCTTCGGTGCCCAGAACAGTGAGTCCAGCCTGTTCGGCCGCTCGGTGCAGGTTGGCGACAAGGTTCGTTTCAGAGTGGGTCGTCATGGCAATTCACTTCCATTGTAACTTTTGCGAACAGAAGGAAATCAGCCGGACAGAGCCGAGGCGGCCGGGATGGCAAGCCAGCTTGAATTGTGTCGTTCCGCCCAGGTACTGAGGGTGTACCCGCGCCCAACAGATTGCGCCCAATCCTGCAACTTTTAGCCGAAGGAACCGTCGACAATGAGGGTCATTCGCTGATTCCACTGATCATGCCGGCAATCCAATCCCATCAGGAGACATTTCGCGATCCAGCCGGATCCCTGCGCATCGTGGACGATCGTGTGCTGCGTCGTGTCAACCCCTCGCAGGCCGGAGCAGCGCTGCGATTCCTGCAGTCGCCGCTCGCCCAGGAGTGGGTTCGGCGCGGGAATCTGGTCGAGACCCATTTCCTGGGCGAAGACACCGGCGAGGTCACCCTCGAGCACCCGCGCATCTTTTTCCCCTCCTATCCATGGGAATGGACCGCAAGCGCCTGGATCGCCGCAGCGCATCTGACGCTGGATCTCTGCGAATCACTGCTCGGCCAGGGCTTCATCCTCAAGGATGCAACTCCGCTGAACGTCCTGTTTCGCGGCACGCAGCCGGTTTTTGTGGATGTTCTGAGTGTGGAGGAGCGCGATCCTGAGAGCCCTCTGTGGCTGGCATATGGCCAGTTTGTCCGGACATTTCTGCTGCCGCTGATCGCTAACAAATACCTGGGGTGGCCGCTCACCGCGAGCATTCACAAGCGCGATGGCTACGAGCCAGCCGATCTCGCACCTTACCTGGGCCGATGGCGACGCTGGCGCGAACCGTTCCGCTCGCTGGTGACCTTGCCACTGATGCTCGAGGGGAAACAGGGCCAAAACACCGACGCCACCCTGAAAGTCCGCCAGCAACCCTCGGTCGCGATGCAGGTCCTGCGGCGGAACCTTCAGGCTCTTCGGAACCACGTGCGGCGTCTTGAACCCGCGGACCAGCAGACGCGCTGGCGCAGCTATGCCACTTCTGCCGAGCATTACAGCGCGGACGATCATGAGCGGAAGCGGGCGTTTGTGCGGGAAGCTCTGACCACCACTCAGCCTCATCATGTTCTCGATCTGGGCGGAAATACTGGCGTGTATTCGCAAATTGCCGCCGAGTGCGGGGCTGAAGTGATTTCATGGGACACGGATGCCGGTGCAACCGAACAGCACTGGCGCGAAGCGCAGCGGCTGAAACTGCCCTCTCTGCCTTTGATCGCCAATCCGGCGCGGCCCACGCCACCCGTGGGCTGGCGCAATGCGGAGAGCCTGGGACTTCTGGAACGGGCGCGCGGCCGCTTCGACTGTGTGATGATGCTGGGCTTTATCCATCATTTGCTGCTGGCGGAACAGATCCCCTTACCTGAGATCGCCAGGCACCTGCGAGAACTCACGACAAAGTGGGCCATTGTCGAATGGGTGCCGGGCCAGGATCCTCGCTTCAGGGATCTGCTGCGGGGCCGCGACGCGCTCTACGGCCACCTGGACGAAGCGGCATTCCGGGTTTCTATCGAGCCCCATTTCGCTGAAGTGCGGCGCACTCCCCTGCCGAACGGCCGCGTTCTCTTCCTTCTGCAGGCCAGCCGATTCCCTGAGTGAAACTTCTCTGCGAAAACCCGAAAAACATGAGCCATTGCAACCTTCGGGGGATGCATAATCACAGACGAGCCGGGTTACTGTTGAACCGTTGCTCCTAATCGGCGTAATGGCAGCTGCCGGCACGGGAATTACTGTTGTGCATCGGTTTTGACTCCGGATGTTGGTAGGCGATCGAAATGACCGTTGTCGATATCGCGACAAAGGAGACGGTGGTTCGCCCACACTCCAGAGACCTGCAGGCGAAAAGCGCCTTCCTGCTGCATGATCTGGACACCGTCGATTCGGCGATTCTGAAAGCCCTGGCGATTACGGCAATCTGCCTGCATAACTTTTTCCATCTCATCACGCCGGTTCGCCAGAACGAATTTAGCTTTAGCGCGGCACGGTTCACGGCCTTTCTGCACACCGCGCAGCATCCCAGCCTGGCGGTGCAGGCCTTCTTTTCCTTCTTCGGCCATTACGGCGTACAGGTATTCGTCTTCTTATCGGCTTACGGCCTGGCGAAGGCTCATTGGGACCGGAACGAATCCTGGTCGGCTTTCATGTGGGGGCGAATCCGCAAGTTTTACCCGACGTTTCTGGTGATCGTCGGCGGATGGGCGGTCGGCGAGGCGGTGCTGCTGGGACCGCTTGTGTTCGTAAAGCAGATGGGGCTTCACCTCGTGCTCATGCTGCTGGGCGTCTCCACCCTGGTTGGCTTCGGGTTGCCGCAGATCGGCCCATGGTGGTTCATCCCCTTCATCGTGCAGTTTTACGCAGTCTGGCCATTCCTCAGGAAGCTCACCCATCGATTCGGCTGGCGCGTCCTGCTGGCGCTGTCGCTTTTTGCGCTGGTGACCACCTGGCTCGCCAATCCGCTGCTGAGCCGGTGGGGATTGAACCTGCTGTACACGCCTATTGGCCGGCTCCCGGTGCTGTGTATGGGAATCGCCGCGGCGCGGTATCCATTGCGCATTCGCGGATCGCTTGCGGCGCTCGCCGCAGTTGTGCTGCTTCTTGGCAGCCATTACGCGCCGCTCTGGCCGTTCACGATGCCGTCGGCCCTGCTGCTGGCCTTGTGGGCGTACATCAGGCTGCGTGATTCTCTCCGCAGCTTCCTCTGGCTGAAACGCCTGGGCGAGTACTCGCTGCTGGTATTCCTGCTGAACGCAATTGTCCGCAATCATTCCTGGCTGTTCGTGCACTCGCCTGGCCTGCAATTGCTCTGCGGGTGCGCCAGTACGCTGCTTTCATTCGCACTGGCAGCCGCTATTCATGAAGCGCTGGTTACCGCGCCGCGTCCGGCAAAAGTGCGGCGAGGGAGATTGCATACGCCGCCGCTGACCAGCCATGGCCTTCCGCGTGGCGCCAGCATTTCCAGAGCAGCAGTGGGGTCGCTGGCCATCGAGCAGTAAATCTGCCGCTCTGGAGTTTCAAACGTCTACAGCCCTGACCGGCTCCGGCCGCGGGGCCTCATCGAATCATGTTGCCAATACAGAACACCCCCAGCCACCGCCGGCCCTCTGTCACTGCAGGATAGGCGCCGGGGCTCCGGCGGGCCGCTTCCAGTGAACTGCGGGACGCGCGACCGCATACATCTGTTCGGCGATCTCGTCCATCAGTGCCATGCGATCCCCACTCTCCTCATACAAGTCGAAGTGCGTGCGGTTCTCGCGAAACGTGAAGTGGCCGTCGCCGTGGAGTTTCTGCACGACTGCATCCAGCCGGTGCGCAGCACCATCGAGGAAGAAAGTATCGGCTGTGCCCACGATAACGTGGATCTTGCCTCTGAGATCGCGGCCGCGGCTGGACCAGTTCGCGGAAACGATATTGGCCAGATCGTAGTGATCCCGCCAGTACGCGACGACCTCCGGATGAACGTAGCCGGTTTTACGATCGAATAGCTCGAGTGGCCTGCCATTGGCTCCGCGCGGCGAAAACACCCACTCGAACGACGCAATCTGCCCGCCGTATTCCCCCATCACCTCCTCGAGTCTGGCGAGGTCCTCGAAGCTGACGATCGTCTTGTTGTGATCGCGAATGATGGGGTACGGTTTGCCATCGGGGTCATGATACATATTTGCGTGCGGCGCGTAGAGATCGATGGGACTGAAGGCATGAAAGTCGCTGGGATCGGGCGAGGTGGACCAGGTTCCGCCGAAGATACGCGGGTAGTTGATCTGCAGTTGCAGCGTAGCCCATCCGCCGGAGGAGTGTCCGTTGAGGAACCGGCCGTTCACTCGCGCGTCCATGCGGTATTTCGATTCGACCCAGGGCACGAACTCCTGGGTGAGGGCTTGTCCCCAGGGCCCGTTGTTCACGGAGTCGGCGAATTCATGTGTGCCGGTGGGCAGCGACTCGTCAAGCATCACCCAAATCATGGGGGGCATCTTTCCGTCGGCCATGCGGCTGTAAATCATCAGGCCGCTCAGGCGGGCAGAATCCAGACCGGCGCCAAAGCCGTGCGTCCAGTAGACCGTGGGGTACCGTTCCTGGGGATGTTCGGCATAGCCGGGCGGAAGCACGACCCATGCACGGATATGGATTACGCGTCCTGAAAAAGCGGTTAGCGCCGGGCTTGTGAAGTCGGCCGGCCTCAATGACTTCTCCGCCATGGCCAGCACGTCAGGGTTCAACGGCGGATTTCTTTCCGGGCCTGGCGGCACAGTGTGGTCGAGAACGAACGTGGGCTCAACTCCAGAACCGGGTGTCCAGTTGGTCAGCGTCACCACCTTGCTCTGCACGTCGTCAGGCTGAAGTCCGTCGTAGGCGTAGGTGTGGTTCACATCGAGGACAGCCTGCGCCTGATAAGTGCCCGGTTTCAGTGAATGGAACGGCGCCGGAAAGGCGAGCTGGTCCACATCGATGTCCACGGAAGAACCCGGCTCCACGTCGCTGATCTCACTGGCGGCCACGAAGGTAGCGGAGGGATGAAGCTCGCTCACGCGGATCTCCGTTGCACCGCTGCCCTCCTGCAGAAAAACCAGCAGCCGGCCGGATGCCGGACGAGAAATACCGGAGCTGAGCGTCACGCGAAAGAACAGGTGCGGGGTAACGGATTGCGCCGAGGCGCAGGCGACGAGCAGCGGTACGAGAAGCGGACGAAGTTGTCTCGCGATCATGCGCGCCAGTGTACCAACCCAGGACGACGGGCGATGCGCGTTACGAGTTCGAAACTTCTATAGCCCTGACCGGCTCCGGGCGCGGCGCCTCATCGACCTTTCCGAAGATCATCTTGCCGGATGCGGTCTGCAGCACCGACGTGACAGCAATCTCAACCGAGCGCCCGATGAGCCGGCGCGCGTGATCGACGACCACCATGGTACCGTCATCCAGATACCCGACGCCCTGGTCGTACTCCTTGCCTTCCTTCATCACCAGCACGCGCATCTTTTCGCCGGGCAGGACCACAGGGCGCAGCGAGTTCGCGAGATCATTGATATTCAGCACCGGGACGCCGCGCACCTGCGCAACCTTGTTCAGGTTGAAGTCGTTGGTGACGATCTTCGCCTCAAGATGCCGCGCCAGCTCGATCAGCTTCAAATCGACTTCGCGGATCTGCGGATAATCCTCTTCGGCGATCTGCACCGTGATGTGCGCATTGCCGCGCATGGCCTGCAGCACATCCAGTCCCCGGCGTCCGCGCTGGCGTTTGGAACCGTCGGAGGAGTCGGCAACCATCTGCAGTTCGCGCAGCACGAATTCCGGAATAATCAGCGTGCCTTCAAGGAAGCCGGTTTCAGCGATGTCGGCGATGCGCCCGTCAATGATTGCGCTGGTATCGACAACTTTGGTGTTGCGGCGCGCGCCACGTTCTCCGGTGAAGAGTCCGCCCAGCGCGGCCAGGTTCAGCAGGTCGCCCTTGCTGGCTCCGACCACCAGGCCGATATAGGTCATCAAGAGAAGAACGGAGAGCTGCAGCAGATCGCGCTCGTGCCCGGCGGGCAGACTGTTGCGCAGCACCAGCGAAAACAGGAACGCGCCGCTGATGCCGAGCAGACTGCCAATCACCGCGCCGAACAAACGCCGCAGAGTCAGCGCGCGCACCCGAATCTCGAAGAAGATCATGAGCGCGGCAGCCAGCGCTCCCCCAGCTGCATCGACCCATGGATTCAGACCGAATGGGCGGAAGAACCAGCAGGCAATCGCAAAAACAAGAACAAAAAGAAAACGAAGTGCAAATAAGTCCATAGAGGCCCCCGAACCTGCCCGGGGACGAGCGCGTGCAATCAATGCCGGGCACAGGGAGTATACCCCAGCAAGTCAAGGGGTCGGGAGCACCGACAAAGCAGATTAATTGGCTGGTGATTACCGTTGGTTACCAGCGGGGATGACGAATGTCTCGCTGCGAAATGCCACGCCGCGATTCGCCGCTCAGCCGGACGGAGACGCCGCTACTTCGAACCCTGCCCTGTGCTCTGGTCGCGCCGCGGCTTGTCCGGGACAATCACAGGCCTCCGCAGCGGCACCATGGCGGCGCCGGGCTGCTGACCCATATGCTGCATCCGCGACAGCATCTCCGAGCGGACGTACTCGACAAAATCCTGCATCTGCCGGTTCATGGCTTCCATGCGCTCCCGCATTTGCAGGATGATCGCGATGCCGGCGATGTTCACGCCAAGGTCGCGCGCCAGGTTCAGGATGAACTCCAGCCGTTCCAGATCCTCGTCGGTGTAGAGGCGGGTATTGCCTTCGGTGCGCGACGGCTTCAGCAGGCCTTCGCGTTCGTACAGCCGCAGCGTCTGCGGATGAATGTCGTACATCTCGGCAACCGCCGAGATCATGTACGCGCCCTTCGACTTCCGTTTCGTCGGCATATCCGATAGTCATTATGCACCGTCTCCGGTGCAGAAGCATTACGATTTGCGTCCCGCCGGTCCGACACCTGCCGCGCCGGCGGTGCCGCCGAAGAACCGGCAGTCGCTTTCCTCGACCACCATCTTGCCCAGCGCGATCCGCCGCGGCAGCAGGTTCCGCAGCTGCCCGCCGTACACGCGGTACGGGATCGTCACTTCGACCGCATAGCCGCTCTGCTCTTCGATATCGAGCAGCATGGCATCGCGATAGCCCTCGGCCGACGCTTCCGTGAGGCTCACATTGGCGGCCATGACTACAGCCTGCACCTGTCCCCGGCGCACTCGCTCCGCCATGTGCTCCGACAGCAGCTTCCACAGCCGGTTTGGATCCGAGGGCAGCCGGGGGATCTCCAGCGTCTCGCGCGCCACTTCTCCTTCTCGGCTCATCGAAAAGCCAAAGGGGGCGGTTTGACCGTACTTGATCAGGATCAGCCGCGCGTAGTTCATCGCCGCGTTCAGAAGCTGGTTCGCCGTCCGCCGGTTCCGGTCTTCGATGCTCAGAACAACCACTTATTTCAGCCCTTTCAGGGTCTCGAGCACCTCTTCGGCATGACCTTCCGGCTTCACCTTCGGGAAGACTTTCAGCAGCCGCTGGTCCGGGCCGATGAGGAAGGTCGTCCGCTCGATGCCCATCACCTTCTTGCCATACATGTTCTTTTCCTTCAGGACACCAAACGCTTTGCAAACCCCTTCGTCTACATCAGCAAGGAGGGGATACGGCAGGTCGTACTTCTCGCGGAATTTCTTCTGCGCCCTGGGCGTGTCCCGGGAGATGCCCAGCACGATGGCGCCGGTGTTCTGGATCTTTTTGAACTGGTCGCGGAAACCGCACGCTTCAATCGTGCATCCAGGCGTATCGGCCTTGGGATAGAAGAAGAGAACGACCGGTTTGCCGGCAAAGTCTTTCAGGTGAACAGTCTTTTCCGAGTCATCCTGGAGCGCAAAATCGGCAACTTTTTCGTTGATTTCCATGCACTTCCCTTCCTGAACAATTTGGGCATAGGGTGAAGGATGAGCGGATCGGATCGGGCGAACATCGATTTGATGTCCAGCGCAAATCGCACTGCCGCACCCTATACCCTATACCCTATTCCCTGGAGCTACAGCGCGAGGTTTATGTCACGGGTTTGCATCGGATTTTTCATGGGTTTGGGCACAGCGCTGTCGTGTGCAATTCCCCTTTACGGACAGTATCCGGGCCGCGTCGCTTCGACGCAGCCTACGGGCACCACCCATTTGCGAGCGACGGCCGTGCTGGAGTTCACCGGCGAGCTGACGAAGGATCTGGGGCCGAATCGGCTGGTCCCCATCGCCGTATGGGATGGAACCCAGTACCAGCCCGGAGCGCTTTACCTGGCCCAGCCTGCGCCGCTGGCCGTCCTGGGTGGAACGCAGTATCAGCTGGAATCGGACGGCAAATCCCAGGGCTTTTTCGACGTGAAGGACTCTGAAAACCTGGCGGGAGGCTGGGTTGGCGTTGGCCATTATGAGCCTCCACCGGCACCCAGGCTGGCGGCAAAGGCGAACTCCGGCCACGTCTATCAGGTGAAGGACAACTCCGATCCGGACAAACCGCACTTCGCACACCGGCCTGAGCCAGACACTCAAAACCAGACGCAGAACGCCTCGCCAAACAGCACAGCCGCCAAGTCGGATAAGTCCGCCAACTCCGGGCCGACCTTGCACCCGCGCGCCAATAGCGGCGATACAGCTTCCACAGCCAGCGAACAGCCGCAGGAAGTCGATCCCGACCGCCCCACCTTCCATCGCCGGGAAACGCAGACTGCGACGAACTCAATGGCAGTCGATCCCGATCGGCCGCACCTCGGCTACACCACTCCGGAAAGCCAGGAGAAGCTTCAAAAGCCGAACGCACTCTTCGGCATGCCGGCGGATATGAAGCAGGTGGCCGGCGTCTCTGACAGCAATGCGCTCGACACAGAGTCCTTCGCGTTTTCGTGGGCAAATCCCGATGACGCGCAGAAGATGGAGGACGCGCTCCAGAAGGCCGCCGAACAGGCCATTGGACCTGTCAAGCCTGCAGCGCCGCATAGTTCTGCGCCCGCGACTTCGCCAAAACCTACGCCGGAGCCAGATCAACCGGAAACGCCCGGGCAGAGGCCTTCTCTGCAAGCGGGCCGGCCTTCGCTGGACGCCGGACGGCCAGCGAGCCAACCAGCTCCCTCCTCAACTCAACTCGGTCCCTCTTCAGCGCCTTCCGCTCCGCCTGCGTCCCAGCGCGCACGGCACAGGACAACACGAACGTCGGCAACCCAAAAGGCCCTGGCTCCGGTTCTCCAGGACGTTCAGTTCAAGGTTTACAGCCTCTCGTTCGGTGGCGGATCCACCATGGTCTATTCCGCGCGCTCCGCCAGCGATCCGGAGAAATACGTCACCATCATCGCGCAGCCGGACTTCTACGGAAATGCACAGGTCCTGCTGAAGCACGTCGCGAGCGGCGACAATCTGGACGCGATTCCCCGCATGCGGCTCATCGATGCGGTGGACACACAGGGGGACGGCCGCGGCGACCTGATCTTCGAGCTGCGCGGCCAGACATACCGCCAGTTTGCGATCTACCGTGTCTCCGGCGGCCAGGCGACCCAGGTCTTCGTGACTCAGCCCACGCCGCTCTCGTAGATCGATCCGCCCCGCTGACGCTTTCGACAGATCAACATAAAGCTGACTTATCCGAGTAATCGCAGCTATGTAACTTCGGAGCAGCTTTAGTTATCGGGACCTACCGTATCTCACGTGCAATCGTGAACGTTTTGTAAGCGAACAGCTTTTGCACAGGACAGTACGCTATGGTGGGAGTCTTCCCCGACCCGGTCCCCTTTTCGGCCCAGCTCGATCCATTGTACGGA
>DATGJK010000144.1:0-8982 GCA_035295245.1 Acidobacteriaceae bacterium | reverse complement strand
CGTGAGCCAGATCCGCCGCACTTCGCGCCGCTCTCCGGCCCGCATGCACTGGTGCACAGCATTGTGTTCGGAGTCGATGGGCAGCAAGGCTACGCGCTTCCGCCAGGCCGCCTCCGTCAGAATATCTCCGGCCGCGACCATCGCTTCCTTGTTCGCAAGCCCAATCGTCTTCCCCGCCTCGACCGCTGCGTACGTCGCCTCCAGTCCTGCGACGCCCACAATGGCCGACACTACGAAGTCCGCCTCCGGGACCGTGGCCACGCGCACCGTGCCCTCAGTCCCCCAGACCACTTCAGTGTCGGCGGCGCCCGCGCTCTTCAGCCGCTGCCGCAACTCGGCGGCGGCTTCCTCCGTCGCCAGCGACACCACCTTCGGCTGCCAGCGCAGACACTGCTCATAGGCGATATCGATATTGCGGCCGGCTGCCAGAGATGCGACGGCAAAGCGCTCCGGATAGCTCTCGATAATACTCAGAGTGCTCTGACCGATGGAGCCGGTCGATCCCAGAATGGCAACGCGCTTCAAGAGAGGATTTCTTTCGTCAGAGCGCCAGCGACTAACAACCAGCAACTAGCAACTAACAACTGCCTTTAAAACGTCTGCTGCGCTAACTGAGCGTACCACAGCACCGGAGCCGCCAGAAGCAGCGCATCGATGCGGTCCAGCATGCCGCCATGGCCCGGCAGCAGGTGTCCCGAGTCCTTGACGCCCGCGCCGCGTTTGATCGCCGACTCCACCAGATCACCGACCTGCGCGCCCACATTCACCAGCACCGCCAGGACAATCCAGTGCACCAAATTTCCCGGATAGGACAGCGCATCCACGTTGCGCAGGCTGAGCTGATTCGCGATGTACAGCAACAGCACCGTAATCCCCACGCTTCCCGCAACCGAGGCGATGCTGCCCTCCCAGGTCTTGTTCGGGCTTAGCTTCGGCGCCAGATTGAATCGCCCAAACGCTCGCCCGATGTACAGCGCTGCCACGTCGCCGCACCAGACGGCGCAAAACAGAAACAGCAGCAGCGACGGCCCGTTGTCCTGGGTTGAGAGCAGGTACAGCGTGGACATCGAGAACCCGATGTAGATCAGCCCGAACACCGAATAAGCCGCATCGGGCAGCACGCGGTTCACCGGCGAGCGGAATGCGCACACCACAAACAGCGCCAGCGCCAGGCACGCCAGCGCCGGAGCCATCAAATCCGGCCGGCGAAAAACCGCGGCCATGAATGCCGCCATAAAGACGATGGTCACCACCCGCGGCGTCTTCGCTCCCATCGCATCCGCCAGTCCCAGATACTCCCACAGCGCCAGCACCGCGGCCAGAAACACCGCGCTCATCAGCACGATCGGCCATCGGGGAGAAAGAAAAATCACCGCAATGACCGCGGGAATCAGAACCAGGGCTGTCAGCGCGCGCTGCATGTAGCTTGCAGAATACACGCTGGGCGCATCGCGTGACCCAGGTCTCGCACCTTCCGAAAGATGAGAGTGCACGCTGTTACGGAGTTTGAGACTGGTCCGAACGGCATGGTCTACAGCCCCCGAATGTACAGGGGGGTCTATTTCGCGTCCGGAATCCTCTGCGCCGGCATGTTGCGCAGGATCGTCAATTCTGCCTGCACTTGTTGCCATTGCCGGGGGTGCTTCTTCGTCTCGATCGGCGCATTAGGATCCGAATAGAACGCAATGATGTTCTGCCGTAAGCCCAGCGGCGGCCGCGCGGTCTCCTGCGTCACCTTGTGCAGCAACTTCGCATAGGTTCGATCGGTCAGCCGATACGTGCCTGGCCGGCTTGGAAATCCCGTATCCAGATCCAGATCCGGCACTTCGAACTTGCTCTTGCCGTCCTGCTGCATCTTCGCCAGCAGGCCGGTAAACTCCGCATCGGACTGATTCACGCTGGTCACGTAATCCTGCTCCGTCGACGCGGTTGGCCCGCGCAGCGACAGATCCGACAACGCTCCCCACTTCGGCAGGATAAAGATGATCACCGCCAACGCACGCGTCGAGAAACTCGGCTTGTGCTTGCGGTATGCCTCCCACTGGTTCGCCTGCTCCGTCTCCTTCAGCTTGCTCAGGTAATCGTGGAACTGCTGATTGTCCTCATCGGGCGGAAAGTGCTTCCGGTTCAGCAGCACTTCTGCGTAGGCCACTTGCGGCAGCAGCCTGCGCACCGACCACGTATAGGAGCGAAATGCCGGAAACTCGTTGCCCATGACACTGTGCAGCGTCACGCCATAGGTGTCGTAGAAGGCGCGATTCAGCAGCCGCACCGGCACTCTGAACCCGATGTGCCGCAAATATCCCAGGGGCGCAAAGCGCGCGTGCCCCAGCTGATCCACGTCGAAGGCAAACTCGGTCCGGATGTGATCGTGCGGGCTCTCCTCGTACGTCACCACCGGCCCGTATTTCTTCGCCAGCTTTGGAAACTCCTCCGGCACCGAAATGTTCACCGCATAGCGGTGGCCCACCGTATCGCCGACGTAATGCGACAGCGCCCCCAGCGAGAACGCCAGTTCATTGATGTTCCGCGACTCGTGTATCAGGTTGGTGATGAAATCGCCGCTGCGCACGTAGTGCGTCAGGTCGCTGAACAGCGCATGCCCGAACGGGTAATATCCCGCGTCCTGAATCGTCGCTCCGCCGTACGCGAAGGCGCGCGCCACCCGCAGCTGCGCCGGCGTCGCGTTGGGATACCGGCTCAGCAGCACCGGCTTGATCGACGAGTCCCACGCGAGGTCAATCAGGGTTTCGTGGGTCTGGAACGAATACGGCTGGCACTTCGGAGCGGTCGCGAGGAGAAACAGAATTCCGGCGAACCAAACTTTCCATGTCATCTCTCTGAACAGACCTTTCCGACTCCAGGGGTGCCGTCCCTTCGCGGCTACTCGTAGCGCAGCGCTTCAGCAGGAAGAACTCGCGCTGCTGAACTGGACGGGTACAGCGTCGCCAGCAGCGACACCCCAAGAGACAGAGCCGTCACTGCGACCCCATCTAGGATGCGCGGCGCGAAGGGAAGATAGTCCAGCGAGTAAACATCAGCGGATAAATGAATGAACCGGTAGTGCTGCCCCGCGAAGGCCAGCGCATAACCCAGCACCAGCCCGATCGCGGTTCCAATCACGCTGATCAGCAGCCCCTGCAGCAGAAAGATGCGCCGCACCTGCCCCGGCTGCACTCCCAGCGACAGCAGGACCGCGATGTCTTTCGTCTTCTCCATCACCATCATGGTGAGCGCGATGAGGATGTTCAGCGCCGCCACGCACACGATTAGCCCGATCACGATGAACGTCACGGCCTGCTCCAGTTTCAGCGCCCGGAACAGCTCCCGGTTCTGCTCCATCCAGTTGGTCGTGCTGAATCCCGGGCCCGCCGCCTTCTCAATTTCCTCCCCAATCGCGTTCGCCCGGTACAAATCGTCCACTTTGAACGAGATGATCGAGATCACATCCGGCTCCCCGAACAGCGCCTGTGCGTCCTTCAGCCGCACGAACCCGAAGCTCGAGTCGTACTGATAGAAGCCGGAGTGAAAAATCCCCGCAACCTGGAAACGCTGGTACTTCGGAATCAGCCCGTATGGCGTCAAGTCGGCCTGCGGGCTGGTCACCATCACCGTGTCGCCCACCTGCGTCCCGATCGAGTCGGCGAGGTCCGTCCCGATAATGATCGGCGGGGTTGGCTCGCCCGTCACCGCCTCCGCATTCCCGGCCTGCCGCAGCGGCGCTTCGCTGCCCGCCTTCAGATGCCGGAGGAGATCCGATACCCGAGCCTCGTCGGCGGGCACAATGCCCTTCAGCATCGCTCCCCCGGCGCGCGCCCCCCGCGAAACCAGCACGGGCTCGTACAACCCCGGAGCCGCCGCCGTCACATGCGGCAGTTTCTCCAGCCGCTCCAGCAGCGGACGCCAGTCCCGGATGCCATCACTCATCGTCCGCAGCAGATCCACGTCGGCCGTAGAACTGAGCAGTCTCTGCTGCAGGTCGCGGCGCGTGCCGTTGGTGATGGCCAGCGCCAGAATCAGCGAGGCTACGCCCACCGCCACACCCGCAATCGAAATCCACGTAATGATCCCGATCACTGCCTGGCGGCGCTTCGCCCGCAGATACCGCGCCGCTACGAACAGTTCAAATCGCATCATTTGAGGAGGCGCCGATCACCGCAAAGCTCCCCGCTGACCGCTTCATCGCTAACGGCTCCATCGCTGACCGCTTCACCGCTGCCTTTCTCACCGCACCACCGTCTTCGCCGTGACGGCATTCTCCTCGCGATCGAAAACCCGCACCGTGATCACATGTTCGCTCCGGTCCACCGGCGGTTCCGCCCCTGGCTTCGGTGGCGGAATCGGCGCCAGGAAATCGAACTTCTCCGTCAGCGAATCCGCGATCTTGCCTACGGGTTCCACGTATTGCCATTGGCCCGCGTCGATCGCGTACTCCGCGTGTGAAACCGGCGAGGTCGCATCGGTCGCCGTCAGCGTCACATGCACCTTCCCGTTCTCCATCCGCGCTTCCAGCCCGCTCACCGCCGGTGGCGTCGTGTCAATCAGGAAATCGTCGCTGACTTTTTCTCCGGTCAGCGCCTCTCCGGGATTATGGGAGGGAGCATCGCTCGCCACCACCTTCAGCCTGTAGTGCCCGTCCGGCAACTGTGTCGAATCGAACGTGTAGAACCGCTCATGAACTCGTTTCTTCAACAGTTGCCAGTTGTGTTCTCCGTCGCCGCGATAGTAGATCGTGAACATCAGATCGTCGCCGTTGTCGTCGTGCGCTGCCCAGCGCACCGTCACCGCCGTGCGCTCCTTCACCGCCTGCAACGGCTCCCTGCCCGCTTCCGGCTGCACAAACGTCACACCCGAGTTTTGCTGCGACGGAAAATTGATCGTGATTTGCTGCGGCTGCCCCGCAGGCTGCGGATTGCTCACCGCCCGCGCCCCCGGCGTCACCACAATTTCGTCCACCGCCGGCGGAACGTTCACCGGCAGATAATCCACCGCCACGCTGGTCACCACGCTGCCCGGATGCTCGACCACCTTCCACTGGAGGAAGCGTGAGGGGCCGATCCCAATGGCGCCATTGTTCGGCGTGAACTCCTTCCAGTCGCCCCACGCCCGCTCCGGATTCTCGATGTTCCCGGCGCGCGCGTACATCTGGAACTTCCCCGCCTCCCCTGTTCCTGTATCCACCTCCGCGCGTCCCCACTGCGCAAACATTCCTGCGTCGAAAACTTCGCTGGTGTAGGTGCCCTCAGCCGCCTCGCCGTGACTCAGCAGATACACCTTGCCGGAATTCGCGGTGCTCACGTAGAAGCCCTTCGCGGAATCCGCGAAGCCGGTCACCTGCGACGCCTCCAGATGCGCGACATCGGCATACGTGCCGTCGTCTCTGATCCGGTACACGCGCCCGCGATTCCCGGTCCCCGCCAGCACGCCCTCCGGCGTCCAGGCCAGCGCGTACACAATGTCGTCCTTCCCCGCCCAGATCCTTCGCGGCGGCTCCGTTCCCTTCGGGATGTCGTATATTTCAGAACCGTCCGGGATCAGCGTGTTCCCCGTAAACGCCTGCACCGACCCCGGCGTCACGATCGTGATCGTCGCCGTTACCGTCGCTTGTCCCGTCACCGGCAGCGGAGGCAGTGTATTTCTCCCCTTCTCGCCCACGCCCGCTGCGTAAATGCTCCCGTCCGGCGCCACCGCCACCGAAGTGATCTCCTTCTTCGGGGAGTCATAAAGCACGTAGGCTTTGCCCGCTGTATCGATCCGGTAGATCAGCCCCGTTCCATCCGATCCCGCAATCAGATTCCCGGCCTTGTCGAACGCCAGCGACCGGATGTGCTCCTCGTCGCTCCTGAAGAACAGCTCCGGTTTGCCCTTTGCTGCCACGCGATAAACCGCCGCCGGCGCGCCGGTCGCAATGTACATCTGTCCCCTGGTATCGAACACCAGATCCCAGACGTACTTCGGCTTCTCCTTGATCGTGGCGGGATCGAAGACCAGCGTCGCGTTCTCTTCTGTCTGCTTCTCACCGTGCGGATCGATCTTGTAGACCTTGCCCGACGGCAGCATCGCCGCATAGAGCGATCCATCCGGCCCCACCCGCACTGTCTGCACGCTCATGTCATGGCTTGCAAACAGCGTGGTCGATTTTCCGTCCGGGCCGACGCGCAGCACCGTCGCCGGCGTGCCGGTTGCCAGAATGGCGTTGCCGTCGTGATCCGTGGTCACGGCCCACACGTACGTCGAGGGCGTGCTCGCGATCGGCTGGCTCTCCGGACCGGGCGTCAGTTTCCCGTCGCTGTCGATGGCCACGCCCTTCGGCGTGCCTTTCTCCAGTTGCTCAAAACTCGATTCGCTCCACAGCTTCGTTCCCTGCGCGTGCGCCACACCGGACACGCCCGGAAAAACTGCCAGGAACGCAAAAAGCGCAAGCCCGCACATGCCGGCGGGCCAGGAAAGTCGGCGAAAACGGCCTGATTTCATGCTGGTCTTCAGTCTACAGAATCAGAGACTCCCGTCACGCGCGCGCGTCAACTGAATTTCCGCGCCGCCCGCGACGAAACCCCATGCCCTCGCCTACACTGGACTTTCGTCTTCGTCACCAATCTACGCACCAGCGGGCTCCTGCCCCTCGAAGCCCCGGCAACCCGCGTACCGGACTTGCGCCGTCATGCTGAAACGCTGGAGAACCCGGATTCTGCTCGCCGTCGCCGTACTCGGCCCGGGCTTCATTACCGCCAACGTCGATAACGACCCGAACGGCATCATCACCTACTCCCAGTCCGGCGCGCAGTTCGGCTATGCGCTGCTCTGGACCATGATCCCCGTCACCCTGGCGCTCATTGTTGTTCAGGAAATGTGCGCGCGCATGGGCGCTGTCACCGGCAAAGGCCTCAGCGATCTCATCCGCGAAGAATTCGGGCTCCGCCTCACCATCATCATCATGTTCCTGCTGGTGCTGGTGAACTTCGGCAACATCATCGGCGAATTCAACGGCATTGCCGGCAGCCTGCAGCTCTTCCATGTATCGAAATACATCTCCGTCCCCGTCTGCAGCGTGCTCGTCTGGCTGCTCGCCGTGCGCGGCGACTATAAATCCGTCGAGAAGATCTTCCTGATAGCCTCGCTCGTCTACTTCAGCTACGTCATCGCCGGAGTGCTCGCCCATCCCTACTGGCGCGAAGCGTGGCGCGCCACCTTTCAGATTCCTCCGCGCTCCGTGCTGCGCGACAAGGACTATGTCTTCACCGTTGTCGCTGTCATCGGCACCACCATCGCCCCGTGGATGCAGTTTTATTTGCAGTCGTCCATTGTCGAGAAAGGCGTCACCGCCGAAACCTACGGACCTTCCCGCCTGGATGTCATCGTGGGCTCCATCTTTACTGACGTCGTCGCCTGGTTCATCATCGTCGCCTGCGCCGCGACTCTCTGGGTCCATGGCATCACCAACATTCCCGATGCCAGCTACGCCGCCGAAGCCATGAAGCCGCTCGCCGGCCAGTACGCCTTCGTGCTTTTCGCCTTCGGACTCTTCAACGCCGGCTTCTTCGCCGCCTCGGTGCTCCCGCTCTCTACGGCTTATGTCGTCTGCGAAGGCCTCGGCGTCGAATCAGGGGTGGACAAGCGCATCCGCGAAGCGCCGTTCTTCTACGGCCTTTACACGCTGCTCATTATTGGAGGAGCCGCCGCCGTCCTGCTCATGAACAACAATCAGCTCATGCGCTGGTACACCGAATCGCAGGCGTTCAATGGAATTCTTCTGCCCGTTGTGATCGTGCTGATGCTCCTGCTCATTAATCGCAAGGACCTCATGCACAGCCACACGAATTCCCGCTGGTTCAATGCCTTCGCCTGGCTCACGGCCATCGTCGTCAGCATCCTGTCGGTGATCCTGATGATCCAGCAGTGGTGGCCCGGACATCACTGAAATCAGGGCTCAGTGGTCAGTGGTCAGTGGTCAGTGATCAGTGATTAGAGATCAGAGATCAGTGATCAGAATCAAAAGGCCAAAAGACGCCAATACAGAGACTGCTGGCTTGATCACTGATCACTGATCTCTACTGTTCCCTGTTGCTTGCTTACAACAGCTTCCCCGCCGCCAGATCCCGCACCAGTTCCCGGTCAGCTGCCAGAAAGTCGTAGCTGGGCAAATCCTTCAGCTTGGCCCAGCGCACATCCTCGAAAATGTGGTTCGTCAGCTCGCCCTCGAAGCGGTACACGGCAAAGAACTCCAGATCCACCGCCCCGCCACTGCGATAGTTATGCCGCACGTGCGCGACCCGCGGCCCAACCTCCGCCTGGATCCCCAGTTCCTCTTCGAGTTCCCGCACCAGCGCCTGTTCCGGCGATTCCCCGGGCTCAATCTTGCCGCCCGGAAACTCCCACTTCAGCCCCATGGCCGATCCGGCCTTGCGCTGGCACACCAGCACCTCGTCGCCGC
The DNA here is from genome assembly GCA_035295245.1 of Acidobacteriaceae bacterium. Classification (GTDB taxonomy): domain Bacteria; phylum Acidobacteriota; class Terriglobia; order Terriglobales; family Acidobacteriaceae; genus Palsa-343. The sequence goes on along the minus strand of DATGJK010000144.1, from coordinate 551 downwards.
GCACCATCAGCGCCGCCGCCACAAACCGCAGCGCCTTCCCCTGCACGTGCTGGACCGTATCTGCCATACACTCCACAGTTTAGACGCACTCCGTTTCGGATCGATTCAGCGCCATCCTGCGTAGTCCCGGCGCGGCAGCGCCAAAAACCTCCGGATGCAGCGCCGCCGCCATCGCGCGCAGGCCGTCCACGAGGGTGGGCGCCGGTGTATTGAGCAGCTCATCCGCAATGCAGTAAACCCGTCCCTCCCGCACAGCCCGCATGCTCTCCCACCCGGCGCGCCCGGCCACCTTTTCCAGCGGCACCCGGTCGCCCGCTCCGCACCACGCCGCCAGCACCACCTCAGGATCGGCCTCCGCCACCGCCTCTGCCGTTGTCGTCTTTCCCGGCTCGCCCAGAAATACTCCGCCCGCAGCCTCCACCAGTTCCTTTACCCACAGCTGGGAGGCGATCAGCGGCTTGCCCCACTCTTCGCAGTACACCAGCGGCTTCTGCCCGAGCCCAGAGCACCGCCGCCGCACCTCCCCGATGGCCCCGCGCATCTCCGCGATC
>DATGJK010000143.1:0-11743 GCA_035295245.1 Acidobacteriaceae bacterium | reverse complement strand
AACACTTTGGCCTCTCGGAAGCAGGTGCAAAAACAATCCGCCGCGCCCACTCCGTGCAGCCCGTTACCGCCTTGCAGAGCGAGTACTCCCTTTTCTGGCGGGAGCCGGAAGAGTCCGTCATGCCAACACTCGAAGAGCTTGGAATTGGCTTCGTCCCCTTCAGCCCGCTGGGCAAGGGCTTTCTCACGGGCAAGATCGACGCATCCACCCAGTTCGACAGTACCGATTTCCGGGCCATCGTCCCGCGCTTCAGCGAAGAAAACCGCAGGGCCAATCAGGCGCTCGTCGATGTGGTGACCCGTTTCGCCGAGCGGAAGAAGGCAACGCCTGCGCAGATCGCTCTTGCATGGCTGCTGGCCAAAGAGCCGTGGATCGTGCCGATCCCGGGCACAACCAAACTCTCGCGGCTCGAAGAAAATCTTGGCGCTGTCACCATCGAACTCACTGCGGAAGATGTGCGCGCGCTTGAACAAGCCTCCTCCGCGATCAAGATCGAAGGCGATCGTTACCCCGCTACGCACCAGAAGTTGATCGATCGCTAGCCATCCCCTGCTACCCAGCAACTGCGGAGACAAGAAATGAACATCACCTTTGAAAACAAAGTCGCTCTCGTGACCGGGGCGGCATCGGGACTGGGACTCGCGACGGCGAAGGCGTTTGCCGAGGCGGGCGCGTCCGTTGTGCTGGCCGACTGGAACGAGAAGGAAGTACAGGCCGCGGCGAAAGACCTGGCGAGCCAGGGCCACAAGACACTGGCCGTCACCTGTGACGTGTCGGATGACGCTCAGGTGGAGGCCATGGTGAAGCAGACGGTGGCCACATTTGGACGGCTCGACGCCGCTTATAACAATGCCGGCATTCAGAATGTTCTCGCTGAAACGGCGGACTCACCCCGTGACGACTACGACCGCGTGATGGCCATCAACCTGCGCGGCGTGTGGAGTTGCATGAAGTTCGAACTGCAGCAGATGCGAAAGCAAGGCAGCGGAGCCATCGTGAACTGCTCGTCGCTTGGAGGGCTCATCGGCGGAAACCAGCGCGGGACGTACCATGCCGCGAAACATGGCGTCATTGGATTGACCAAGAGTGCAGCGCTTGAATATGCGACGCGGGGCATTCGTGTGAATGACGTTTGTCCGGGCATGATCCAGACCCCAATGTCCGACAAGATGATTGCTGAAGGCCAGGGACCCGAGTTGGAGATGATGCTCAGAACCTTCGTGCCGATGAAGCGCCTGGGACGGCCGGAGGAGATTGCGGATGCCGTCCTGTGGCTTTGCAGCGATGCAGCGAGCTACGTTACCGGCCAGTCCATCTCGGTGGACGGCGGCTACGTGATGCGCTAAAACGTGGCGCCGCACACGCCGTCGCCGCTGAGCGCGGTAACGCGTGTGGCGATCAGGGAATTGCCGGCCAGCGGAACCTCGAGGGCCAGCTTCAGGAAATTGTCGGTGACTGCTTCAGTTGCAGGCTCAGCGAATTTGCCGTCAAGGGTCACAGCGGAGAGCGTTCTTCCGAGAAAGCGCATGCGGAAGGCGCGAAATTTTTCGCTCATGAGCCGGCGCAGAGCCGTCATGCGTTCATGGACCGCGGACGCCGAAACGGGATTCTGCCGATGGAGTTCCCAGGCGGGCGTGCCGGGCCGGGCCGAGAACGGGAACAGGTGGAGATACGTGAAGGGCTGCTCGGCGATGAAGCGGTAGCTTTCGTCAAAGAGGGCATCGGTCTCGCCGGGGAACCCGATCATGACGTCGGCTCCGATGGCCGCATCGGGGAGCAGATCGCGAATCTGCGCGAGCCGCTCCGCGTAGTGCCAGGGACGATAGCGGCGGTGCATGCGGCGCAGGATGGCATCCGATCCGGACTGTAGCGGCAGGTGCGTGTGGCGTGCGAGGCGCGGATGTTCGCCGGCAGAGAACTCGCGATACAGAGCGAGCAGGTCCGCGGACCAGTCCATGGGCTCGATGGAGCTGAGCCGCAGGCGCGGCAGGGCGGTGCGCGTGAGAATGGCGTGCACCAGATCCTCGAAGCGCGAAGCGGGGTGGAGGTCGCGTCCCCAGCGGGCGAGGTTGATGCCGGAGAGCACGAGCTCCTTGCCGCCACGGATCACAAAACGCTCCACGCTCTCGAGGCAGACTTCGAGGGAGACGGAGCGGCTGTGGCCGCGCGTTGCGGGAATGATGCAGAAGGAGCAGCGGTTCCCGCAGCCGTCCTGCACCTTGAGATTGGGGCGAGTCTGGTGCGCGTCTGCAGCAAAGGGAAGTGTGGCGAGCTCGGTGTGCGCGAAATCGTCGTGCAGGATCGCGGCCAGCGGTACGAAGCCGGGCGGTGCAAGTCGGGCCGGCGGCTGGGCGGAGAAGCCAGCGGCGGCTTCGGCGACCAGCGCTTTATGGCTGTTGCCGATTACGGCATCCACTCCCGGCAAAGCGGCAATTTCCTGAGGAGCGCGCTGCGCGTAGCATCCGGTGACGATGACGCGGGCTCCGGGATTGCGGCGGCGCACGCGGCGGATCCAGGCGAGTGCCTGGCGGTCGGCCTCAGCTGTCACGCTGCAGGTATTGACGATAACGACATTTGCCGCCGCAGGATCGGCGGCTTCCGACAGACCCCGGTGGCGCAGGCTGGCAGCTATCGACTCGCCGTCGGCACGGCTGGCCCGGCAGCCGAAGTTTTCGACGTGATATTCTGCCACGTTGTCTAGTGTAACAATGGACGCAGGACCGGTTCCCCACCCGTCCGGCATTCGGTTCGATTCCCCGGGAAGTCAGGAGCCCTATGAAACGGCGCATTCTTCTGGTCGATGACGATGTGGCGATTTTGCTGACGCTGAAAGCGGTGCTGGAGATCAGCGGATTCGAAGTAGAAACGGCGGCGTCGGCACGCGAAGCCAAGATGCGGCTGAAGTCGAACGAGTATCACATGGTCATCACCGATCTGCGGATGGAAAACGATACGGCGGGACAGGAAGTGGCGGCAGCAGCCAGGCGTGCCCCCAACCGGCCAGCCGTTGCGATTCTGACCGCCTATCCGCCTGCCGATGAGGAATGGGTAACCGCCAGCTCGGATAAGCTGCTGGTCAAACCGATGAACACCCAGGACCTTTTACGGCAGCTCGAGGCGCTGCTCGTCGCGCACGAGGACAAGAAACGCGGCGAAAACGACAAGAAGCTCGAGGCTCTTTCGGTGAGTGCGAGTGAGAAAAAGCCGCGCAAACTGGCGGAGAGCCGCGCCCGGTAAGCCGCGCTCCCTATTTCGAATGAATGAGGATGAGGAGACGGGTGGAACGGCCCGCTTCGGGTGCAATCCCGAGCCACCGTTACATCTCAGCGTTTGCACGGATGGAATGTGGTGCGCAGAAATCAAGCAGGCGAGTGCCTGCCAAGAGTCCCGTGAGCTGGAGGCTTGCGCTAGCTGGCCTGACCGATTGCGGGGCGTTTCTGCTGGAAGCAACTCCGACAAAGAACTGGACGGCCCTGAGTAGGCTTGAAGGGGACGGTGGTTTCCGTGCCGCACTCCGAGCAAATGGTGCGCGTCTCAGGGCGCACCGACCCGGAGCCGGATGCCCGTTTGGCCTTGCACTGTTTGCACCGCTTGGGGTCGTTTTTGAATTGTTTGTCGAAGAAAAAGAGCTGCTCGCCCGCAGTGAACACGAAATCGTTCCCGCAGTCCACGCACTTGAGAACTTTGTCGACGAACTCCATCCGCTTCCCTCGCCTTTGGCCGAAGCACCAACTGAACCACGCGCGATCCCCGCTGTGCATTGCTTCGGGTAGGTCCGATTCGGCGAATAGGCCCTGCCTGCTGCGACACACCGGAAGATTCCCGGTCGTGGTACTCCCGAATTTGCAAAGGGCCCTGCGCGCTTAGACGAGGAACCGGAGGTTCCAGCATAGTCCGGGAACTCCGTACCCTGCGTCTGCTGCGCGCCGCCGCAATTTGAAATGCGGCGAAATCACATCAACGGCGATTGCCGAAATACCGCTCAGATCGAGGAACAACGATTGAGATGAGCCAGCCTGTTAATCTCCGGCGCGCGAGCGGGGTGCGCCGCAAATCCAGAATTTCGGAACCCGGTGGAGTCTTGCCCCGGGTTAAGATCCGTCCTGAATACTGGGGACAGGAGCAGACCGGCCCACGTTTGCTTACTAATCCTGCTCTTTTCGAGCCTTCTTCCGATTCCGCTTTCTTGCCAGCGCCTCTTTTACGCGGCGCTTTTCGCCCGGCTTCAGGTAGAAGGAATGACGTTTCACTTCCTTGATGATGTCTTCCTGCTGGACCTTGCGCTTAAACCGGCGCAATGCGTTTTCAAGCGGCTCGCCTTCCTGAACGCGAACCTCTGCCAAAGAACTACACCTCCAGACGTCCCTGACTGGGCGTTAACAGAGTACAGGAAGAGGGAGGCATTTTCCAGCAAGGACTTTGCCGGGAAAAGGACCCTGCTCCGCCTCAAAGCGCGCCGAACGCACAGCCTTGCGTTAACGCAAAAACATTACTGGAAGGGGATATGCCTGGCAACCACATTGCCCCTGTTGACATTCGACTGGAGCGAAGCGTATCTGTAGGAGCTCTACAGGAGAAAACACACTGATGAGTGCCGGCAAGTCGGATCTGCTCCAGGGGACGCTGGATCTGATGGTGCTGAAGACGCTGGAAGCGATGGGTCCTCAGCATGGCTATGGAATCGCGCGCCGCATCGAGCAGATCAGCCAGCAAGCCCTGAGCCTCAATCAGGGGACAATCTATCCGGCGCTGTTGCGACTCCGCCAGCGGGGCTGGATCCGTGCCGAATGGGGCACCAGCGAGAACGGGCGCCGCGCGCGCTATTACTCGCTGACGCGCTCCGGCAAAGCGCAGATCGCGCGCGAAACCGAGAACTGGAAGCGCACCGCGGAAACCATGGCGCGCTTTCTGGTGACAACGACCGGGTGGTGAACATGAGCTTATTTCGGATCTTGCTGAGGCGTGTGGCCGCTCTGTTCGGCGTGCGCGAGCGGGAAAGCGATCTGGACGAGGAACTCCGCAACCATCTGGAAATGGCCGCGGAGGAGAACCGCAGGAGCGGCATGAGCGAGGAACAGGCGCGCCGCGCCGCTGTGCGCAGCTTCGGCGGAGTGACGCAGGTGCGCGAGAACTTCCGCATGCGCGAAGGCGTGCCCTGGCTCGAGAACCTGTCGCGTGACCTGGCGTATGCGCTGCGGCAGATGAAGCGCTCGCCCGGATTTGCCGCGACGGTGATCGGCACGCTCGCGCTGGGGATCGGAGCGGCCACGGCCATGTTCACGGTCGTGGATCACATGCTGCTGCGCTCGCTGCCCTACCGGGACGCGAACAGGCTGGTGCTGCTGAACGAGCGTGCCGCCAACGATGCAAGATTTCTCAACAACGAGACCTGGCCGGACATTCGCGAATGGCAGGAGCGCAGCCGCGGGTTCCAGGAGATTTCCTTCTGGAGCGACATGATGGGGCGCAACTACCTCGAAGGGCAATCTTCGGCGCTCGAGGTCGGCGGATTTGAAGTCAGCGCGCGGCTGTTTCCCCTGCTGGGCGTTCAGCCGATGCTGGGCCGCGGATTCGCGGCAATCAGCGCCGACGATATGGCGGGGAGGAACGCAGGCAATATCATCCTCAGCTACCCGGTGTGGCAGGTTGCATTTGCCGGAGAGAAAGGCATCATCGGCCACGTGGTTCACATCAACGACAAGGCTTATACCGTGATCGGCGTCATGCCTCGGGGCTTTAGTTTTCCGGCTGATCAGCCGCGCGGTGCCACCGTCGGACAGGTATGGACGGCAGTGCAACTGGGCGCCGCCGACCAGAAGCGCGGGAATGGGGCGAAGTACGTCCAGGCCATCGGACGGCTAAAGCCGGGTGTCAGGCTGGAGGCGGTTCAGGCGGAGATGAACGCTATCCAGAAGACCATCGCCTCCGAGTATCCCGATCCCGAAACGGCCCGCTACCACAGCGTTGTGGAGCTGCGGAGCCTGTCCAATTCGCTCGTCGATGCCGACATGAGAAAGGCGTTGCTGGCGCTGCTCGCGGCTTCCGGAGTGCTGTGGCTGATCGCCTGCGTGAATGCCACGAACTTGCTCCTGGCGCGGGGCACGGCGCGGCAGCGCGAGATCGCGGTGCGCGGCGCACTGGGCGCGAGCCGCTGGCGCATCGTGCAACAGATGATGATGGAGAGCCTGGTGCTGAGCGTAGGGGCGTCCGCGCTCGGCATCGGCCTGGCGATCGGCGGCATCCGCCTGGCCGAGAGCGTGAGGCCGACTCATCTGAATCTCGATCTGTCGGCGCACATGAACTTCACGATTCTGGCGATACTGTGCGGGCTGACGCTGCTGTCGGGTTTCGTTTCCAGCGCCTGGCCGGCCCTGATGGCGGCGCGTTCGCCCATCGAACCGGCCCTTCGGCAGGGCGGCCTGCAGGCGGGCAAGGGGCGGCAGCATCATCGCGTGCGCGGCGTACTCGTCGTTGTCGAGATCGCGATGTCGCTGACCTTGCTGGTGACCTGCGGATTGCTGCTGCGGACGATCTACACGCTGCGCCGTGTGCCGCTCGGTTACCGCACGGACCACATCGTCGTGGCCAACCTGAACGTCCCGTCTTTCCGGTATTCCGACAAGGACGTGTGGCAGAGCCTCTACAGTCCGCTGCTCGATCGGGTGCAGCATCTGCACGGAGTGCAGGCGGCCGGGCTCATGAGCCAGGTGCCGCTGGGGCAGACGTTCCATATCATGCTCACGCTGCGCATGAACGGAGGCACGATTGCGGCGACACTGAAGGCGGTCAGCCCGGATATCCAGCACATCTTCGGCTTCAAAATGCTGGCCGGACGGTTCTTCAATCACGAGGACACCCCGACATCCCAGGCGTTCGCCGTCGTGAATCCGGCATTCGTGCAGGAGTACGCCCCCAACAAGCACGATCCCTCTTCGGTGATTGGCCTTAAGGTATGGAACCTGAGGAAGAACGTGCCCATGTACATCGTGGGGGTCGAGGATCCCATCCGGCAGGCGTCCATCGCAGAACCATCCCAGCCGGAAATGGAGATGTGCCTCTGCCAAATCACTCCGCAAAGCGGCGCCTATCAGCCGATGACGGTGGCGATGGATCTGGCGGTTCGAACCGCTCGGCCGACGAAGGAGATCGTTCCCGAGCTGCGCTCGCTGCTGCGCCAGGCCAGCCCGGAGATGGAGAACGCGACGATTACGACGATGGATCAGATCGTCGAAGATTCTTACGGCAGCCAGCGCCTCGCGGCGCATCTGCTGGAGACCTTCGGCGGGGCGGCGCTGTTGTTGTGCGTAGCAGGGCTGTATGGACTGCTTGCCTATGTCGTTACCCAGCGGACACGCGAACTGGGAGTGCGCATCGCGCTGGGAGCGCAGCGCGGCAATCTGGTCTGGATGGTGATGCGCCAGGCGGGCGGAATGCTGGCGGTGGGCGTTGTGGTGGGAACGGCGCTGGCGCTGGCATCGGGACGGCTGGTGCGCGGCTTCCTGTACGGAGTAACGGCGCATGACGGCTGGGCGCTCGCGGGGGCAGCCATGCTGTTGCTGGCAAGCGGCCTGGCGGCAGCGTATGTACCGGCCCGGCGGGCTGCGGGAGTGGATCCCATGCAGGCCCTGAGAGCGGAATAGGTTCTAGTGTTTGCTGGCCCGCGCGTCGACATCGTGCATGCGGCTGGCTTCGAAGCTGACGATCTTCCACTGGCCGAGGCGGCGATTGTAGACCCGCGTATAGCGGTACTGGCCGCTGATGTTGCTGGCGCCGTTTGTGCCCTCGACGGAAGCGAGGGACGTGACGACTGCCGTGTCGCCATAAACGCGCACGTGCGTGTCCGTGAGGTCCATTTTGGTAATGCGGACGGTGCCAGCGCGCCGCTGGTCCAGGGCCTGGGTCTTTGTCTCGACAGTGCCGTTGGAGGTGATCCCGATGTAGTCGTCGGCGAGCAAATGATCCATCTGGGCGACGTTGTTGGTAATCAGGGCGGTGCGCCACTGCTGTTCCAGAGCCTCGATCTGCTTGTGAATTTCGCTCTTTTCGCGACGAGGCAGGGCAGCGGCGGCCTGACACGCCACCAGCAGCGCCAACGCGACGAGCGTGCAGGGGAGAATGACGTGGGGCCCGCGCACCAGCGAGCGGGCTCGCCGGGGACCCCGGATCTGGGCCGGAGATTGGCGCATGTTTTTACCGGATGGTAGTCCCGGTTCCCGCGGGGCGTCAAAGAGAAACGCTCCGGCTGCAGTGGCTTGCAGCGAGCGTAGGCGGGCTGCAGTGGACTGCTGGAAAGCGGAGCGGCAGCGGGAGATCGCGATCATGGAGGTCCGTACTTTAATCAGACGCCGCAAAGCTGCCGAAGGAGTGCAGAGCGGTCAGGCCAGGGGTGTGAAGTTTTCGACCTGGCGATCGAGCATGAGCTGATAGAGCCCTCCCACTGCGCATTCCTTGAAGTGTTTGGATGCCCGATGGGCATCGAGCGCCTGCTGATCCCGGTATTGCTCGTAGACGACGACGGTGTCGGGTTCTCCGTCTACCGCATGCGGTATGTACGTGACGCAGCCGGGCTCCTGGCGGGATGCATGAGCCAGCGCGGTGATCAGTTCGTACACTTGCTGGCGATCGTCGGGGCGGAATTTCATGCGAACCGTGAAGCTGATCATCGTCTTGCGCCCTGCGGAACCTTTGATGGTCTCAAGAATTATCGTCCGGAAATTTGCCTCATGGCTTCCTGGAACTCCGGCATCTCGAACGTCTGGTCCCGGTCCGGGCCCGTCGAGACGATACCGATTTTTGCGCCTGATTCGCCTTCCATGAAGCGCAGGTACTCCTGTGCTGCTTTGGGAAGGGCGTTGAACGAGCGCACGCCCTCAGTGGATGCCTTCCATCCCTTCAGCCGAGTGTACACGGGCCGGATGGCCTCGATGCCCTGAATATCGGCGGGGATGCTTTCGCAAGGCTTGCCGTCGATCTCATATGCGGTGCACACCGGGATCCAGTCCAGATCATCGAGGACATCGAGCTTGGTCACGACCAGCCAATCGGTGCCGTTGATCTGGTTGGAGTAGCGCAGCAGGGGCAGATCAAGCCAGCCGCAGCGCCGGGGACGTCCGGTGACGGCGCCGTACTCCTGGCCGCGGGCGCGGAGAACGTCAGCAGATTCGTCATGGATCTCGCTCGGGAAGGGTCCTTCGCCTACCCTGGTGACGTAGGCCTTGGTGACGCCGATGACAGTGCCGATGCGCGTGGGCCCAACGCCGGTGCCGATGGAGGCTCCTCCGGCAGCGGCGGACGACGAAGTCACGAAGGGGTACGTGCCGTGGTCGATGTCGAGCATGGTTCCCTGCGCGCCTTCAAACATGATGCTGTGGCCTTCGCGGAGAGCCTTGTTCAGCAGCAGAGCCGTATCGGTCACAAAGGGGCGAATCTTTTCGGCGGCCGCCGCGTACTCGTCGTACATCTGCGAGGGATCGAGCGGCGCGGTGCCAAAAAGCGCGTGGGCGATGGCGTTTTTCTCGTTGCAGGCAGCTTCGATATGCGTCTTGAGCAGCCCGGGATTCAGCAGGTCGATGACGCGGAGACCATTGCGGGCCATCTTGTCTTCGTAGGCGGGGCCGATGCCGCGGCTGGTCGTGCCGATCTTCTGGCGGCCGGGAGCGCTCTCGGCCGCCAGCTCGATCATGCGGTGGTAGGGCAGGATGACCTGGGCGCGATTGGAAACGAAGAGGCGCGTATCGACGTCAATGCCCAGCTCGCGCAGCCGTCCGGTCTCCTTCAGGAAGGCCATGGGGTCGAGGACGACGCCGTTGCCGATCACGCCGCGGCAGTCCGGGCGGAGAACGCCGCAGGGAACGAGCTGCAGGATGAATTTCTGGCCGCCGATGATGACGGTGTGGCCGGCATTGTGGCCGCCGGCATAACGCGCGACCACGGAGAAGCGCTCGGAGAGAACGTCGACGATCTTGCCTTTGCCTTCATCGCCCCACTGGGCGCCAACAACGACGGCGGATTTTGCCTGGATCACCGGGTCTGCCTGCTTTCGTATTGTCTGGACCACGCAATGCGCACACACGCTCGCTCCGCCCGTAAAGCGCCGCAGAAATGGAGGGAGAAAACCGTGGGTGGGCCGGATGCCGGAAACCGTCCATCCGATTCCTGATGATATATCGGGAGGTCCGGCGGCGGAAGATCACGATGGTGCTGCGAGTTCTCAGCGCGCCCGAGCCAGCCAGATGGTGTTTTCGCCGCATGCGGGGTCCCGCAACACGTGTCCGATGACCTGAAATCCGTTCTGGTGGAGCAGCGTGCGGTACTCCGCGGGACTGAGGCTGGAGTGATACAGCGGTTCCCCGGCGAACTCGCCGAGAATTTCTCCGTGGTCATGTCCGGTGGTAAACATCAGCGTTCCCCGCGGCTGCGCGTGCTGGGCAAAGACGGGAAACATGGCCTGCTGATCGTGGTGATGCAGATGGAAGACGCTGTTCCAGGCGAGGACGCCGTCGAAGCGGCGGTTGAGGGCGAGCGTGCGCATGTCTGCGGCAATCCATTCGCTCTGGGAAAAACGCTTGCGGCACATCGCGATCAGCGAGGGTGACGAGTCCACGCCGGTCACGGCGAAACCGCGGTGGATCAGATACGCGCTGATCGGCACTCCTGAACCGCAGCCGAGATCGAGGATCGATCCCCGAGGTGGCAGGAATCCAATGAAGCGATCGAGCCACGGCTTCTCGAAGAGATCTTCGGGCTGGAGCAGCCTTTGCTCCGGGTTGCCATTGCGCAGACGGTCCCAGGCAGCGGCGTTCTCTTCGTAGAGGCCGGCAATGCGCTCCGCATGCTGCTTCACGGATCGCGCCGCTTAGCGCGCTACGCCCGCCGGTTCGCGCAGCCAGCCATAGAGCGGGAACTGCTCGGCCAGTTCGAGCACCTGGTGGCGAATGCGGGTCAGCGTTGCCGAATCTGTCCGATGGTCGAGGGCCTCGCTGATCCAGCGCCCGATCGTGCGCATCTCGGCTTCTTTCATCCCGCGCGTGGTCAGCGCCGGCGTGCCGATGCGGATGCCGGAGGGCTTCAGCGGCGGGTTGGTGTCGAAGGGGATGGCGTTCTTGTTGACCGTGATGCCGGCTTCGCCCAGCGCCGCTTCGGCTTCGCTGCCCAGCATGCCTTTGGCGAAGACATCGACCAGCATCAGGTGCGTGTCCGTGCCGCCGGAGATGATGCGATAGCCCGCCTCGGCCAGCGTTTCCGCCAGGACCTTCGCGTTCGAGACGATCTGGGCGGCGTAGGCTTTGAACTCCGGCTGCAGGACCTCGCGAAATGCAACCGCCTTGGCCGCGATGATGTGAACGAGTGGTCCGCCCTGCTGCCCGGGGAAGACGGCCTTGTCCACCGCCGGGGCAAGTTCCTGGCGGCAAAGAACCATGCCGGCACGCGGTCCGCGCAGAGTTTTGTGGGTCGTCGTAGTGACAATCTGCGCGTGCGGCACCGGCGAGGGATGCACGCCCCCGGCGACCAGCCCGGCGAAGTGGGCCATATCGACCAGGAGCAGGGCTCCGGCCTTGTCGGCGATCTGGCGCATGCGGGGGAAATCGAAGAAACGCGGATAGGCGCTGCCGCCGCCGATGATCATTTTGGGCTTTTCCCGCAGCGCGGTCTGTTCCAGTTCGTCGTAGTCGATGGTTTCCGTGTCCTTGCGGACGCCATACGAGATGACGTGATAGAGCTTGCCGGAAAAATTGAGCTTGTG
>DATGJK010000142.1:0-19700 GCA_035295245.1 Acidobacteriaceae bacterium | reverse complement strand
ATGGCGAAGGAAAAATTTGACCGGTCGAAGCCGCACGTGAACGTGGGCACGATTGGGCACATTGATCACGGCAAGACGACGCTGACGGCGGCGATCACCAAGGTGCTGTCGAAGCACAACCCGAAGATCCAGTTCCGCTCGTTTGATTCGATCGACAACGCGCCGGAGGAGCGGGAGCGCGGCATCACGATTGCCACGGCGCACGTCGAGTACGAGACGCCGAACCGGCATTACGCGCACGTCGACTGCCCGGGTCACGCCGACTACATCAAGAACATGATCACCGGCGCGGCGCAGATGGACGGAGCGATCCTTGTCGTCGCGGCGACCGACGGTCCGATGCCGCAGACCAAGGAGCACGTGCTGCTGGCCCGCCAGGTGGGCGTGCCGTACATCGTGGTTTTCCTGAACAAGTGCGACGCGGTCGAGGACCAGGAGCTAACCGACCTGGTGGAGATGGAAGTTCGCGAGCTGCTGTCGAAGTACCAGTTCCCGGGCGATGACGTGCCGGTGATTCGCGGCTCGGCGCTGGGCGCGCTGAACGGCGAGGCGCAGTGGGAGAAGAAGATTGACGAGCTGATGGAAGCCGTCGACAAGAGCGTGCCGCTGCCGGCGCGCGCGGTCGATCAGCCCTTCCTGATGCCGATCGAGGACATCTTCTCGATCTCGGGCCGCGGCACGGTGGTCACGGGCCGCATCGAGCGCGGCAAGGTGAAGGTGGGCGAAGAAGTCGAGATCGTGGGCTTCCGCGAGACGCGCAAGACGGTCGTCACCGGCGTCGAGATGTTCAAAAAGCAGCTCGATGAAGGACTCGCCGGGGACAACGCCGGTCTGCTGCTGCGCGGCATTCCGAAGGAAGACGTGGAGCGCGGCATGGTGCTGGCGAAGCCCGGATCGATCACGCCGCACACCAAGTTCAAGGCTGAGGTCTACGTGCTGTCGAAGGAGGAAGGCGGCCGTCATACGCCGTTCTTCAACGGCTACCGTCCGCAGTTCTATTTCCGCACTACGGACGTGACCGGAGTGGCGCACCTGCCGGCCGGGACGGAAATGGTGATGCCGGGCGATAACGTGGCACTGGAAGTCGAGCTGATCACGCCGGTCGCTATGGAGAAGGGGCTGCGCTTTGCCATCCGCGAAGGCGGACGCACGGTCGGCGCCGGAACCATCTCGGAGATTCTGAAGTAGGACTCACCGTCCGGGCGAACGCGGCCTGACGGCCGCAGAAGCCGGGGCGCAGAAATCAGGGACGCGGGTCACTCTCAACGGTGATCCGCCGACCAGAGAAAGAAAAACAATGGTTGGACAGAGAATACGAATCCGGCTGAAGGCTTACGACTACCGCGTGCTCGACACGTCGACCGGGGAAATCGTCGATACCGCGAAGCGGACTGGCGCGCAGGTTGCGGGGCCGATTCCGTTGCCGACGGTGAAGAACAAGTATTGCGTGCTGCGCTCGCCCCACGTCGACAAGAAGTCGCGCGAGGCGTTCGAGATTCGCACGCACAAGCGGCTGATCGACATTCTGGAGCCCACGCAGCAGACGGTGGACGCGCTGATGAAGCTGGATCTTCCCGCCGGCGTGGACGTGGAGATCAAGGCGTTCGAAAAGTAGTTAGTTGTTAGTTGCTCGTTGTTAGTAGTGACAAGGTTATGAGCACGACGCAGGAACTAAGAACTAACAACTAACAACCAGGAACTGAACCGACCGGCAGTGCGTTGCGGAACGCGACGCATGATGAGGAGAGGAAAAGATGCCAGTAAACGGAATTTTGGGCAGGAAGATCGGCATGACGCAGGTGTTCGACGACAACGGCGAGGTGCACCCGATTACGGTGCTGCAGGCCGGTCCGTGCGTCGTGACCCAGCTGAAGACGGCCGCGAAAGACGGCTACGATGCCGCGCAGATCGGCCTGGTCGAGTTTGTGAAAGCGTCGAAGGTGACGAAGCCGCAGGCCGGTCACTTCGCGAAGACCAACGTAGCGCCGGTGAAGTTTCAGAAGGAAGTCGCAGTTGAGCTGATCAAGCCGGGTGCCGAGGGCGATGGCGCGGCCGATGGCGTGAAAGCCGGCGATCGCGTGCTGGTCGACATTTTTGCCGACGAAAAGTACGTGGATGTGACGGGCACCAGCAAAGGCCGCGGGTTCGCGGGCGTGGTGCGGCGGCATCACTTCGGCGGCGGTCCCAAGTCGCACGGCCACATGTTTCAGGTGCAGGGCTCGATCGGCGCTTCGTCGTTTCCTTCGCGCGTGTTCCCCGGGCAGCGCATGCCGGGTCACATGGGCGTGGACCGGGTGACCGTGCGCAACCTGCGGATTCGCGGGATCGATGTGGACGAGAACCTGATCATGGTGGAAGGCGCTGTGCCGGGTCCGCGTGACGGCTACGTGATGATCACCAAAGCCAAGGCTCCGCCGCGCGAGCGCCGTGGATTTGCGGGCGCGGGCACGGTCGATCCGCTGAAGGCTTCGAAGAAGGCAACCGGCAAGAGGAAGTAAGGTTCACGCGCAGCGTGAATCGCTGAGCTGAAAGAGAAGACGATGGCAAAGATTGACGTATTGGATCTCGGAGGACAGAAGGTGGGCTCGCTCGAGCTGGCCGACGAAGTCTTCGGACAGGTCAATGAAGCGTTGCTGTGGGAAGCGGTGAAGCATTATCGCGCCGCGCAGCGTCAGGGCACCCACGCCACGAAGAACCGCAAGCTGGTCTCCGGGTCGGGCAAGAAGCTCTGGAAGCAGAAGGGCACGGGCCGCGCGCGTGTGGGTTCGGTGCGTTCGCCTCTGTGGCGGCACGGCGGGACGGTACACGGACCGCAGCCCCGCTCGTATGAGTACGCCTTCCCGCGGAAGAAGCTGCTGGGGGCGCTGCGTTCCGCGCTGGCCACCAAGTTTGCCGACGGCAAGCTCACCGTGGTCGAGTCGCTGGAACTGGAGCAGGGCAAGACGAAGCTCTATCGCCAGGCCCTCGACAAGCTGGAAGCCAAGAAGACGGCTCTGCTGGTGGAGAACGGTGCGACGCTGGGCCGGAACCTGATGCTGGGCGCGCGCAACCTCGAGGGCGTGGAGCTGCTGCTCAACAACGAAGTTCACCCTTACGATCTGCTGCGCTGCGAGCGCGTGATCTTCTCGCGGCCGGCGATCGAAAAGCTCCAGGAATCACTGCAGAAGTCGGTTCCGAAGGGCAGAAAGGTACAGGTGGCCTGATGCCGAAGACCTATACGGTTATTCGCCGCGCGATGATCACCGAGAAGGCTCTCGCCGCCAAGGAAACGGAAGGCACGCTGGTCTTCGAAGTGGATCCGAAGGCGACGAAGAATGAAGTGAAAGATGCCGTGGAGACGCTGTTCAAGGTGAAGGTGCGCGCCGTCCGTACGGTGAACATGGTGGGCAAGGAACGCCGCCGCGGCAAGTTCGCCGGCTATCGTCCCGACTGGAAGAAAGCCTATGTGCGGCTGAAGGCGGGCGAGAAGATGCCGGATTACGTGAACAACCTGTGAGACAGCAGGTGGCGGGTAGCAGGTAGCGAGTAGCTGATTCGCTCCGGGCTATCCAGGCTAAAACAGGAAACGCGAACGAGCCGCGAGCTAAAGCTAACGGCTAAAAGCTAAGAGCTAAAACGATGCCGATCAAGACATACAGACCGATCACCCCGACGCTGCGGTTCCAGACCACGCTGGTGCGGGATGAGATCACCACGGACCAGCCGTACAAGCCGCTGCTCGTGAACAAGCTGCGCACGGGCGGCCGTCGCAACTCGGGCGACCTGACGATCCGCCACCATGGCGGCGGCCACAAGAAGAAGCTGCGGCTAATCGATTTTCGCCGCGACAAGCTCGGGGTACCCGGCAAGGTGGCCACCATCGAGTACGATCCGAACCGCTCGTCGCTGATCGCACTGATCAGCTACGCCGACGGCGAGAAGCGCTACATCCTGCAGCCTGTTGGGCTGAAGGTGGGGCAGACGATCATGAGCGGCCCCGAGGCCGACATCCTCGTCGGCAATGCGCTGCCGCTGCGCAATATTCCCGCCGGCACCACGGTGCATAACGTGGAGCTGCGTCCGGGCAAGGGCGCGCAGATGGTCCGCTCGGCAGGTGCATCGGCGCAGCTGGTCGCCAAGGAAGGTGATTACGCGCTGCTCAAGCTGCCTTCCGGCGAAACGCGCCGCGTTCTCATCGACTGCATGGCCACGATTGGCCAGGTGGGCAATACCGATCACGAGAATGTCTCGATCGGCAAGGCGGGACGCAACCGCTGGAAGGGCATTCGCCCCAGCAACCGCGGCGTCTCGATGAACCCGGTCGACCACCCGCATGGCGGCGGTGAGGGCAAGACCTCCGGCGGACGGCACCCGGTGACCCCGTGGGGTCAGCCGACTCGCGGCTACAAGACCAGGAACAACAAGCGGACCGATTCGTTCATCGTGGCCCGCCGTTCGAAGTAAGAGAGCAGAGGATACCTGATGGCAAGGTCGACAAAAAAAGGCGCCTTCGTGGATGGGCACCTGATGGTGAAGATCGAGACGATGAACCGCGCGAACGACAAGAAAGTCGTGCGCACGTGGTCGCGCCGCTCGACGATCCATCCGGAGATGGTGGGCCACACCATTGCGGTGCACAACGGCAAAAAGTTCGTGCCGGTGTACGTGACGGAAAACATGGTGGGGCACAAGCTGGGCGAGTTCGCGGCGACGCGGACCTTTAAAGGTCACTCGGTGAGGGCTGCCGAGACGACGGCGAAGCCGAAGTAAGGCCGGAGTAAGGGAATGCAGACAGAGACACGGGAATTCCGGGCCGAAGCGCGATTTCAGCGGGTTTCGCCGCAGAAGGCGCGGTTGGTGCTCGATCTGATCAAAGGCCGTGGCGTCGAAGAGGCGCTGAACACGGTCGCGTTCACGAAGAAGGCGGTCGCTCCGCTGGTGGAAAAGGTGCTGCGTTCGGCGATCCAGAACGCGAACCACCTGAGCCAGGAGCAGGGCCTCGATGTGGACCTCGACAACCTGTATGTGAAGTCGGCGATCGCCAATGAGGGACCGCGCATGAAGCGCATCCGTCCGGCGCCGATGGGCCGCGCCTATCGCTATCAGCGGCGTCTGTCGCACATCGTTGTTTCGGTGGCGGAGCGCGCGCAGGCGAACGGCCTGGTGCAGCGCGTCGAGGAAGAGCCCGCGGAGCAGCCGAAGCACGCGGCGGCGAAGAAGACAGCAGGGAAGAAGGCTCCGGCGAAGAAGGCCGCCGCTAAGAAAGCGGCTGCAAAGAAGCCGGCGAAGAAAGCCGCGGCGAAGAAGCCCGCGAAGAAGTAGCGAGAGGATAGGAACACTTATGGGACAGAAAGTCCATCCTTACGGATTCCGCGTTGGAATCAACAAGCCGTGGCGCTCGCGGTGGTTTGTGAGCCGCGACTACGACAAGCTTCTGGTCGAAGACGTTCACCTGAAGCGCGAGCTGAAGGAGAAGCTGAAGGCAGCCGGCGTTAGTTCCGTTGAAGTGGAGCGGCCGGGCAACAAGCTGCGGCTCATGATCCGTACCGCGCGTCCCGGCATCGTCATCGGGCGCAAAGGCGCTGAGATCGAGAAGCTGAAGACCGAGCTGCAGAAGCGCACCAACCGCGACGTGTTCATCGACATTCTGGAGGTGAACAAGCCGGAGCTGGACGCGCAGCTGGTGGCCGAGAATATCGCGCTGCAGCTGGAAAAGCGCGTCGGATTCCGTCGCGCCATGCGTAAGGCGGTGGATTCGGCGCTGCGCTTTGGCTGCAAAGGGATCAAGGTGCGCGTGTCAGGCCGGCTGAACGGCAACGAAATCGCGCGCTCCGAGTGGTATCTGCAGGGCCGTCTGCCGCTGCACACCCTGCGCGCGGACATCGACTATGGTTTTGCCGAGGCACGCACGACCTATGGCGTGATCGGCGTGAAGACGTGGATCTACCGCGGCGACATTTATCAGCAGAAGCGGCGTGAGCCGCAGGCGGTGGGAACGTCGGTGTTTTAAGGGCAGTTGTTCGTTATTAGTTGCTGGTTGTTAGTTGCCGAAGTCCGGCACGCAAACGAACCGCTAAGAAGTGAGAACTAATAACCAGGAACTGAGGGTTTTCTTATGTTGATGCCAAAGAAAGTGAAGTACCGCAAACAGCAGCGCGGGCGCATGCGCGGTAAGGCGTGGCGCGGCAGCGAGCTGTCGTTCGGCGATTTCGGCCTGAAGGTCATGGAATGCGGCTATATCACCGACCGCCAAATCGAGGCGAGCCGCGTCGCCATGACGCGCTTTATCAAGCGCGGCGGCAAGATCTGGCTGCGGCTGTTCCCGGATAAGCCCGTCACCAAGAAGCCGGCCGAAACTCGTATGGGCAAGGGCAAGGGCGCGCCCGATCACTGGGTCGCCGTGGTTCGCCCGGGACGCGTCCTGTTCGAAATGGAAGGCGTGACGCCGGAGATTGCGCAGGAAGCCATGCGTCTGGCGGCGCACAAGCTCCCGCTCAAGACCAGGTTCGTGCAGCGGCACGACGCGAAAGTGACGACGGCAGCGGCGAGGTAGCGTTTGCGCCGAAGAGAATTGCAGCTGCTCCCGGCAACGGGCGCAGCCGGAGAAGAGAGACACGATGGAAGTCGACAAGATTCGCAACCTGAGCGACGACGAGCTGACGCTCGAGGAGCGCAAAGCCGGAGAGCAGTTGTTTCGCCTGCGCTTCCAGATGAAGCTCGGGCAAACAGAAGGCGTGAAGAAGCTGCGCGACCTGCGCAGGGATATCGCGCGGATCAAAACGATCGCCCGCGAGCGCCAGCTGGGCCTGCACGCCAGCGCCTTCAACCGGGCCGCTGCCGAAGGAGCTGCGGAGAAAGCGGAAGCAAGCCGGCCGGCAAAGAAAAAGGCCGCCAAACCCGCGCGTAAAACAGCGGCGAAAAAGAGCGCGTCCAGACCGAAGACGTCGGGCCGGGCTGCAGGCAAGACGGCAGGCGGCCGCGCGACCAAGCGGGCTGCGGCGCGCACCGGAAAGGTGAAGAAGGGCTGAGGCATGAGCGAAACAACGACGAACACGAGCGTATCGCGGCGCAACGAAAAGGTTGGTCAGGTGGTCTCGACCAAGATGCAGAAGACCATCGTGGTGGAAGTGGAAATGCGCAAGGCGCACCCGAAGTACAAGCGCACCATCCGCAGCACCCGCAAGTTCTATGCGCACGACGAGCAGAACTCAGCGCGTGTAGGTGATGTGGTGCGCATCCGCGAGACGCGCCCCCTGAGCAAGCTGAAACGCTGGAATCTGGAAGAGATCATCCGCCGCTCGGCGCTGGCGCAGGTGGAAGCAGAAGCGGAAGCAGCCGTCCAGTAACGCGAGCCGCGACCTGAGATCGCGGCCAGAAGGAGAGAGTGCCATGGCAGTGCAGATGAGAACGATGCTTGAGGTCGCGGATAACTCCGGCGCGCGCAAGCTGCAGATGATTCTGCCTCTGGGCGGCGCGAGCGGCCTCAAGGCAGGCCTCGGCGACGTGATCACGGCCGCGGTGAAAGAAGCCTCGCCCGACGGTCAGGTGAAGAAGGGCAAGGTCGTCAAGGCGGTGGTGGTGCGCACGCGCAAGGAAACGCGGCGTCGCGACGGCACCTATATCCGTTTCGACACCAATGCGGCGGTGCTGATCAACGAGGCCGGGGAGCCGGTCGGAACTCGCGTCTTCGGGCCCATTGCCCGCGAGCTGCGTGAAAAAAAGTTTCTGAAGATTGTTTCGCTGGCGCCTGAGGTTCTGTAAGCGGGCGCAGGGCACAAAGGATACGAAGATGAGTTTGGATATTCAGCGCAACGACACCGTGCAGGTGATCTCGGGCAGCGACCGCGACAAGAAGGGCCGCGTGCTGCGCGTCTTCCCGGACACCGGCCGCATCCTGGTCGAGCACGTTCACGTCGTGAAGAAGCACCTGCGGGAAAATCCGCAGCGGCGTATCAAGGGCGGCATTGCCGAGCAGGAAGCCTCGGTGCACCGCTCCAACGTGATGCTGGTTTGTCCCAGCTGCGACCAGCCCACACGCGTGGGGCACAAGTTTGAAGGCGATGCCAAGGTGCGCGTTTGCAGGCAGTGCGGCGCAACCATCGCCGCAAAGAAAAAGTAGGATTCCCGTTCGGGCGACGCGGCCTGGCCGCAGATGCCGGACGGAACAACTGATCCCGTAACGGTATACGGCTCATGCCACTCCGAGACCGGGACAGAAAGACGAGACGAAGATGGCAGCGAGACTGAAAGAGAAGTATCACAAGGAAATCAAGGGCGCTCTGCAGAAAGAGCTGGGACTCGAGAACCCCATGGCGGTGCCGCGCCTCGAGAAGATTGTCGTGAATATGGGCCTCGGTGAGGCGACGCAGAACTCCAAGATGCTCGACCCGCTGGCGGCGGATCTGGCGGCCATCGCTGGCCAAAAGCCGGTGACGACGCGGGCGAAGAAGTCGATCGCAGCGTTTAAGGTGCGTGAGAACATGCCCATCGGCGCCATGGTGACTCTGCGCGGCGACACGATGTACGAGTTCCTGGACCGGCTGATTTCGGTGGCTCTGCCCCGCGTGCGCGACTTTCGTGGTGTCTCGACGCGCAGCTTCGATGGGCGCGGCAACTATACGCTCGGCATTCGCGACCAGCTGATTTTCCCGGAGATCGACTACGCGAAGGTCGAAAAGCTGAAGGGCATGAACATCACGATCGTGACCTCAGCCAAGGACGACAACTCGGCACGCGCGCTGCTGCGGCAGTTCGGCATGCCATTCCGCCAGACGGCGTAAGCAAGGGACATTTATGGCAACGACTGCAAAACGAGTGAAGGACGCCCGCAAGCCGAAGTTCAAGAGCCGCCAGCACAATCGCTGCAAGCTCTGCGGACGGCCGAGAGGGTATCTGCGGAAGTTCGGCGTTTGCCGCCTCTGCTTCCGTCAATTGGCGCTGAAGGGCGAGATCCCCGGCGTCGTTAAGTCCTCCTGGTGAGGACGAGCCGGATCGGCGATCCAGGCGGACGCCCTTCGGCGTAAACAAGTTTGACCGTAAGCCTCAGCTGAAGGTCAGAAGCACATTCCCGCTGGTTCTCTGCCGAAGCGGAGCGAACGGGGGATGAAGGAGACACGATGAGTTTGACCGATCCGGTAGCGGATTTTCTGACGCGGATTCGCAATTCCATACGGGCGCGTCACCAAAAGCTGGATGTTCCGGCCTCGAAGCTGAAGGCGGAGATTGCCCGCATTCTGAAGGAAGAGGGCTACATCTCCAACTACAAGACCACGGAAGAAAACGGCCGCGCGGTGCTGCGCGTTTACCTGAAGTACGGCGCCAACAATGAAGCGGCCATTCGCGACTTGTCGCGGGTGTCGCGTCCAGGCTGCCGCGTCTACGTGGGGCGCGACGAGATTCGCCGCGTACAGGGCGGGCTGGGCATCAGCATTATGACCACGCCGCGTGGGGTCATGACCGGACGCCAGGCGCGCCGTGAAGGCGTGGGCGGCGAAGTTCTCTGCGAGATCTGGTAAGGATTACGCGTCCAGCAGATCGCGCCTCCGGCGCATGGCAGGTCAGGTAAGGACGACGAAGCGATTCGTTGTCAGGCTGCAGTGGAACGGCACGAAATGCCGGGACTCGCAAGCCACAAAGGATTCAGAGATGTCACGGATTGGAAAGAAGCCGATTGCGTTGCCCAGCAACGTGAAGTACCAGATGGAGGGGAACGTTGTTACCGTCGAAGGCCCGAAGGGCAAGATGGTGCAGTGGATTCCCGAGGGGATTCGGGTCGAACTGAAGGATGGTCATCTGCACGCGGTTCGCGAGAACGATTCCCAGGCGGCCATTCACGGGCTGGCGCGGGCTCTGGTTTCAAACGCGGTGGAAGGCGTAACGAAGGGCTGGTCAAGGGAACTTGACATCGTCGGCATCGGCTACCGCGCTGAGCTGAAAGGGAAGAACACCATCGTGTTCACGCTCGGCTACTCGCACCCCATTGAATTTCCGCTGCCAACCGGGATCACGGCAACGATCGATCCGAAGCAGACGCGGGTGACGATCAGCGGCGTGAACCGCCAGCAGGTCGGACAGGTCGCGGCTGACATGCGTTCGCTGCGTAAGCCGGATCCATACAAGAATAAAGGCGTCCGCTACTCCGACGAGCGGCTGAAAAAGAAGGTTGGCAAGACGGGAGCGAAATAAGGTCATTCCTTATTAGTTCCTGGTTGTTAACAGTTCCATGAACAACCGGCAACCAGGAACTGCAGTGAAAACCGAACGGGGCCGCAGGGCGGCTCCGCTGTTAGGAAGGGAAACAAAGCGATGATTTCGCAGAGGAAGAGAAACGAGATTCGGCAGCGCGTGCACACGCGCATTCGCCGCCGGCTCACCGGCACCGCAGAGCGCCCGCGTCTGAACATCTACCGGTCGCTGAACCACATTTACGTGCAGGTGATTGATGACGCACAGGGCGTGACCCTGGTATCGGCGTCCACGCTGGCCGCGAAGGCGAAGACGGGCGGCAATGTGGCGGCGGCAAAGGAGATCGGGAAGCAGATCGCCGAGCGCGCGAAGGAGAAGGGAATCACGAAGGTGGTCTTCGATCGCGGTGGCTATCTGTATCACGGACGCGTTAAGGCGCTCGCCGATGCCGCGCGCGAAGCGGGGCTGGAGTTTTAGGATTGCCGCGGCTCTGGCCGCGCAGAAGGAAATCAGAAACCAAATGGCGACATTGAGAAAGAAACTGGATTCCGGGCAGTACAACCTGAAGGATCAGGTGGTGGCGATCAACCGCGTGACCAAGGTCGTGAAGGGCGGCAAGAATATGTCCTTCGCTGCGCTGGTCGTGGTGGGCGATCCCGGCGCGGGCGTGGTGGGCTATGGCTCGGGCAAGGCGCGCGAAGTGCCTCAGGCGATCCGCAAGGGAATTGAAGCGGCCAAGAAGAACCTGGTCCGCGTCAACCTGACGGACACGACCATCCCACACCAGGTGCTGGGGCGTTTTGGCTCGGGGCAGGTGCTGCTCAAGCCGGCTCCGGCCGGCACGGGCGTGATTGCCGGCGGCGCTGTGCGCGCGGTGATGACCTCGGCAGGCGTGCAGAATGTTCTGACGAAGAGCCTCGGCACGGCGAACCCGCACAACGTGATCAAGGCGACATTCGACGCGCTGGTGCAGCTCCGTGACAAGAATGAAGTCGCGGCGATCCGCGGCAAACAGGCGCAGGAGATCTAGCGATGGCGGCAACAAAGAAGATTCAGATTCAGTACTACCGCTCGGCCATCCAGGCGCCGGTGAAGCACAAGAAGGTCGTTAAGGGCCTGGGCTTTACCCGGTTGAACCAGGTCGTCGAGCGTGAAGATACACCGTCGATCCGGGGAATGGTGAGGACGGTGCCGCACCTGGTGCGGATCGTGGAGTAGCTGCAGCGTTCGGGGCTGACGAGCGGCGGCTGACAAAGGGAAGCTAGACATCATGCGAGTCGTCCGGTGAAATTCCGGACGGCGTTGAGCGAGGAAAAAGATGAAGAACCTATCGAATCTGCGGGCGCCGAAGCAGGCCAACCGCAACAAGAAGCGCATCGGGCGCGGCATGGGCTCCGGAACCGGCAAAACCTCCGGCCGCGGGCACAAGGGGCAGGGATCGCGGTCTGGCTCACGGTTGATGCGCGGTTTTGAAGGCGGCCAGATGCCGCTCCATCGCCGTCTGCCGAAGCGCGGCTTCACCAACATTTTCCGCACCGAATACACCGTGCTTAACCTGGACCGCATCGCTGAGCTCGGCGAAAAGGAGTTGACGCTCGAAAAGCTCGCCGATCTTGGCTTGGTGAAGCGTCGCAACGAACTGGTTAAGGTGCTGGGAAATGGCGAGTTGAAGGTCGCCGTCACGGTGCATGCCCACAAATTTTCAAAATCCGCGCAGGAAAAGATCGAAAAGGCCGGCGGCAAGGCGATTGTTGTCGGGTAGGCGAACCGTCGGTAGCCCCGAGCGCGGAGCATTGGTAACGGGATCCGTGCGGGGTTACCGGATACAAGCTGCAGGCTTCCGGTTATGATGAGACCAGATTCCCATGTTTGAGAAGTTTGCGAATATCTTCCGCATCCCCGATCTGCGCAGGCGTGTCCTGTTCACGCTGGGGATCCTGGCCGTATATCGTCTCGGCGCGCACGTCACCACGCCCGGCGTCAATGTCCAGGCGCTCGAGGCCTTCTTCAATACGCAGGCCGGCTCATCGCTGGGCCTGGTGGATCTGTTCAGCGGCGGCAATCTCCGCCGTCTGACGGTATTCGCCCTCGGCATCATGCCGTACATCACGGCATCGATCATCTTCCAGCTGCTCTCGGTCGTGTATGAACCGCTGGCCAAGCTGCAGAAGGAAGGCGAACTGGGGCGGCGCAAGATCACGCAGTGGACGCGCTATGTCACCGTGCTTCTCGGCGTATTGCAGTCGGCAGCCATCGCCATCACCCTGCAGACTTCCTCGGCGAACCTGGTCCTCAATCCCGGCATGGGCTTCGTGCTGATGACCATCCTCACGCTGACGACGGGCACGACCTTCGTCATGTGGCTCGGCGAGCAGATTACGGAACGCGGCATCGGCAACGGCATGAGCTTGCTGATCTTCGCCGGCATCGTGGTGGGTCTGCCGCGCGGCATCGAGGATCTCATTACCACGGCCAGAACCGAACGCTTCGGCGCGTTTACGGTTCCGGCGCTGATTCTGCTCGTCATCGGTATGTTGGCCGTTGTGGCGTTCATCGTCTTTGTAGAGCGCAGCGAGCGACGCATTCCTGTGCAGTACGCGAAACGCATCGTAGGCCGGCGCCTCATGGGCGGCCAATCCACGCACCTCCCGCTCAAGGTCAATTCCGGCGGCGTGATGCCGATCATCTTCGCGGCGTCGGTCCTTTCGGCTCCGATGCTCTTCTCGCAGGCGCGCTTTGTGCAGAACAGCCCCTGGCTCTCCCACACATTTGACGCCCTGCGCGTGGGCGAACCATGGTACGAACTGCTGTACATTGTCGCGATCATCTTCTTCGCGTACTTCTACATCTCGATCGTCTTCCGTCCGGATGACATTGCCGACAACATGCGCAAGTACGGCGGTTTCATCCCCGGCATTCGCCCTGGGCGCCGCACCTCGGATTTCGTCAACGAGATCCTGACCCGCATTACGCTGGTGGGCGCTATCTATCTGATCGCTGTGGCTCTGATCCCCCAGATCATGATCAGCGGAATCCATCTCAACCACTTGTGGCTGGTTGGGCATTTCTTTGAGAACCTGCCGCTCTGGGTTACCAACGGCATGGGATTCAACTTCTATTTTGGCGGTACATCACTGCTGATCGTGGTCGGCGTGGCCATGGACACGGTGAATCAGATCGAATCGCACCTGATCATGCGGCACTATGAAGGATTCTCGCCCAGAAGCGGGCGCGTTCGGGGAAGGCGGGCCTGGTAAATGGCACTCGCGGCAGCGGATGCACAGGTGGAGAGCAAAAACGCATTGAAAGGGAAGCCGGGACCAATTCTGCTGCTGGGCGCTCCCGGCGTCGGCAAGGGAACACAGGCGAAGGAACTGGTTGCGAAGTGGAGCATCCCGCAGATCTCGACCGGCGACCTGCTCCGCTATAACCGCGACCGTGGCACGCCGCTGGGTCTGCAGGCAAAAGCGATCATGGAGCAGGGAAAGCTGGTTCCGGACGAGCTGGTCAACCAGATGGTCGCCGAGCGGCTGAAGCAGCCGGACACCGCAAATGGCTATATTCTCGACGGTTATCCGCGGACTCTGGGCCAGGCCAGCTGGCTGGACCAGCACATCGGCGCCGAGTCTGGCGCTCTGCCCGTAATTGCGGTAAGCATTCAGGTTAGCTATAATCAATTACTGCGCCGCATTACAGGGCGGCGTGTTTGCCCAGTCTGCGGAACGATCTACAACATCTATCTGCAGCCGCCCAAAGTGGACGAGAAGTGCGATCGGGACGGCACTCCACTGACGCGGCGATCCGACGATAGTGAAGAAGTTTTCAAGGAGCGCATGCGGACCTATGAGTCCCAGACGGCTCCGGTTGTGGATCACTATCGCGCTCTGGGGCGGTTCGAGGAAGTGAATGGCGATCAGCCCGTAGAAGCGGTAGCGGCCGCGGTGGTGGCCGCCGTTGCGCGGCTGAGGAACTGAAGAAGGCCGGACGCGCCTGGCAGGCACACGGGGCGGTGACCCCGGATGGCGCGCTGGTCCTAACGGAGAGCAGCGAGGCTGAGGATACTGATTGTCCAAAGAAGACGCGATTGAAGTCATGGCGACGGTGCTCGAGACGTTGCCGAATGCAATGTTCAAAGTGAAGCTCGAGACCAGTGGCCACGAAGTGCTGGCCCACGTTTCGGGGCGCATGAGGAAGAATTTCATCCGCATCCTCCCCGGCGACCGCGTAGCGGTGGAACTGAGTCCCTACGATTTGAAACGCGGACGCATTGTGTACAGATACAAGTGATCGGCAGTCAGTCTTCAGCGGGAATCCGATGATCATGACTGGCGATGAAGTGAGAACTGAGGACTGAAATGAAGGTTCGGGCATCGGTAAAAAAGATTTGTGACAAGTGCAAGGTCATCCACCGCCGTGGTGTGGTGCGGGTGATCTGCGAGAACCAGAAGCATAAGCAGCGTCAGGGCTGAACGCGCTGCATTGGAGAGCTGAGCTTCCCGGAAATCGGGAGAAGCAGGGGCGAGTTAGCCGCAGTCAGGCTTGCGATGAACCCCGAAGGCAACTTCAGGCTCTCATCAACTCCGGCTCGAAGACGGGCTGGGTCAACCGCAAGCGGCGAGCGATCGCCGCGAGCAAAACGAAGGAAACTGTATGGCACGCATTGCAGGCGTCGACCTCCCGCGCAACAAGCAGGCGAGAATCGCGCTGACGTACATCTACGGCATCGGCAATCCGCGCGCGCTGAAGATTCTCGGCAGCGCGAATGTTGACCCGTTCAAGAAAATCCAGGACCTCGGTGAAGACGAGGTCAACCGCATCCGCCAGGTCATCGAAGAAGAAGGCGGCGTGGAAGGCGATCTCCGCAAAGACTGGCAAATGCACATCAAGCGGCTGATCGACATCGGGTCCTATCGCGGCTATCGTCACCGCCGCGGCCTGCCCGTCCGCGGACAGCGCTCCCACACCAACGCCCGCACCCGCAAGGGTCCGCGTAAGGGCACGATTGCGAACAAGAAGAAAGCGACGGCGAAGACCTAATGGCGAAGGAACAGAAACCGGCAGCCGCGGGCAAAACCGGCAAAGCCGCCCGCAACAAGAAGTTCAAGAAGCGCGAGCGCCGCAATGTGCCCTTCGGCATTGTGTACATCCAGGCCTCGTTCAACAACACCATCGTGACCATCACCGACCAGCAGGGGAACACGCTGAGCTGGAAGAGCTCGGGCTCGCTCGGCTTTCGCGGATCGCGTAAGGGCACTCCGTTTGCCGCGCAGCAGGCCGCAATGAACGCGGCCAATATGGCGCGCGATCACGGCGTGCGCTCGGTGGATGTGCGGGTCGCCGGTCCCGGCTCGGGCCGCGAATCGGCAGTGCGCGCTCTGGCGGCGGCCGGCATCGAGGTCCGCTCCATCCGCGACGTTACGCCCATTCCGCACAACGGATGCCGTCCGCCGAAGCGGCGCAGGGTGTAAGAGCGGGAGACAGGCAGCAGGAAAGAGGATTGCTGCTGTTGCTGTAAACTGAAGATGGACCGGGAGGAAAGGGCACTGCCCCGTAAACCGGTCGTCCTCTGAATTAAGGAGAATGCATTGGCACGTTATACCGGAGCCGTTTGCCGCCTTTGCCGGCGGGAAGGCATGAAGTTGTTCCTCAAGGGCACCAAGTGCACCACCGACAAGTGCCCCATCGAAAAGCGCAATTTTGCCCCCGGCCAGCACGGCCGTGACCGCAAGGCCAAGATCGTGGGATACGGCCTGCAGCTGCGCGAAAAGCAGAAGGCGCGCCGCATCTACTTTGCCCTCGAAGGGCAGTTCCGCGAGTACTACGAGAAGGCATCGCGTACCCCTGGCGTTACCGGCGAGCTGCTGCTGCAGCAGCTCGAGCGTCGTCTGGATAACGTAACCTTCCGGCTCGGTTTTGCCACCTCGCGGCGTCAGTCGCGTCAGCTCGTTCGTCACGGGCACGTGGAAGTGAATGGCCGCAAGGTCAACATTCCCTCGTTTCAGGTGGGTGTAGGCGACGAGATCAAGATCCGCCCGAACAGCGCCAAGCTGACCGTCGTGGAGAGCTCGCGCGAGATCGCCAGCCACAATCCGGCTCCGGCCTGGCTCCAGATCGACGCGGAGAACCTCAGCGGTAAAGTGCTCGCGTTGCCGAAGAGGGAAGACATCAGCATCCCGGTCAACGAACAGCTGATCGTGGAACTGTACTCGAAGTAAGGCTCTGGCGGGCAGCCCGTAGGCCGTAGCTGCTGCCCGCTGCGAGTTGCCAGCAACTCAGCAACACCCGCTCTCGGGCGGCAATCCATTAACGGAGTGAAACGGCTCGGCCGCTGCAAAATGCATCGCGGCGTTTGCCGGGCGCGAAAGGCGAATCGATATGCTTTGGAGAGGGTTTCAGAAACCGAAGCGTCTGGCCGTGGACACGGAGACGCTCAACGACAAGT
Organism: Acidobacteriaceae bacterium; assembly: GCA_035295245.1. Taxonomy (GTDB): domain Bacteria; phylum Acidobacteriota; class Terriglobia; order Terriglobales; family Acidobacteriaceae; genus Palsa-343. The sequence continues at coordinate 3,094 of DATGJK010000142.1, read as the reverse complement.
ACGGCAAGTTCAGCGCGCAGCCATTCGAGCGCGGATTCGGCACCACCATCGGCAACGCCCTGCGGCGTACGCTGCTGTCCTCGATCGAGGGCGCAGCCATTACGGCGGTTCGCATTGAGGGCGTGCTGCACGAATTCCAGTCGATCACCGGCGTGGTCGAGGACGCCACCGACATTCTGCTGAACCTGAAGCAGATTCCGTTCAAGCTGAACGGCGACGGCCCGAAGGCGCTCTATCTGAACGCGGAACAGCCCGGCGTGGTGACTGCGGGGATGATCGAGGCAGACGGCGACGTTGAAATTCTCGACAAGAATATCTACATCGCCACCGTCAGTGAAGGCGGGCGGCTCAGCATGGAGATGCGGCTGAAGCGGGGACGCGGCTATGTCTCCGCCGACAAGAACTTCGATTCCGATCTGGGCATCGGCTTCATTCCCATCGACTCGGTTCACTCGCCGGTGCGCAAAGTGAACTTCACCGTCGATGCGGCGCGTCTGGGACAGATCACCGACTATGACAAGCTGACCCTGGAAGTCTGGACGAACGGCTCCGTACTTCCCGCCGACGCGATCGGTCTCGCGGCCAAGCTGCTCAAAGACCACATGAGCATCTTCATCAACTTCGAGGAAGAGATCGAGGCCGAGACTCACGCCGAAGACGGCCGCGTGCAGCTGAAGAACGAGAACCTGAACCGTTCCGTCGAGGAACTGGAGCTCAGCGTTCGCAGCTACAACTGCCTGAAGAACGCGAATATTCAGACCATCGGCGAGCTGGTGCAAAAGACCGAAGCCGAGATGCTGAAGACCAAGAACTTCGGCCGCAAATCGCTGAACGAGATCAAGGAGATCCTCGCGCAGATGGGCCTGTCGCTGGGTATGCGGATCGACGAGCACGGCAACGCTGTGCCCGGACCGACCAGCGTCCTGCCCGCCGCGCAGCTGGCCGCCAGCTACCGCCAGTACGAGGACGAGGAAGACGAGGGCCTGGATTCGGAACTTCCGATCCAGCCCGAAACGGAGAACTTTTAAGAACGGTTGTTAGCGATCGTTGTTAGTTCTCAGCGACCACATTCGTGACCCTCTGGGAACTAACAACTCGCAACTGAGAACGAAGGACTAAAGAAATGCGTCATCGCAATGCAGGATACAAACTCGGACGGAACACGAGCCATCGCCGCGCGCTGCTGCGGAATCTGGTCACGTCCATTCTTCTGGAAGATCGTGTCGTGACCACAGTGGCCAAGGCCAAGGCTGCTCGGCCGCATGTGGAGAAGCTCATCACCCTCGGCAAGCGGGGTGATCTGCATGCCCGCCGTCAGGCGCACTCGTTTCTGCAGACCGATGAAGCGGTGAAGCGCCTGTTCGACACTGTCGCCCCTCGCTACGGCGACCGCAACGGCGGCTATCTGCGCATCATCCGCAAGGGCTTCCAGCGCGGTGACGGCGCGGAGACGGTCTTCATCGAGCTGGTCGACGCAGAGCAGGTGCTCGACGAGAAGCGTCAGAAGCGTGCCGAAGCCCGTGCCAAGCGCCGCGAGGAGATGCAGAAGGCGATGGCCGAGCAGGAAGCGGCAGCCGGCGGCGAAGGCGGCGGAGAAGAGCAGGCATCGTAAGCGCTCGTCGCACGCAATTTCAATCACAAAAGGCGCATCCTTTCGAGGATGCGCTTTTCTGTTTTTCTGGTAGGCTGAACGCGTGATCTCGACTCCCCCGGTCGTGAGACGCAGCCTGAAAATGCTCGTTCGGCAAATGCCGCTGGGCCGGAGTGCGCGTATGGCGCAGAATACCCAGGCCCGTGCCCTTCAGTCGCAGCTGCTGCCGCGCGAGACTCCGCGGGTCCCCGGCTACGACTTTGCGTACGGGTTCCAGACGGCTGCGGATTGCAGCGGCGACCTCTTCGACATCTTTCCCCTCGATAACGGCACGCTCGCGCTGTGCATCGCCGACGTTTCCGGCAAGGGAATGGAAGCGGCGCGCCTGATGAGCGAGTTGCATACTGCGGTTCGCGCATGCGCCCCTGAAGCAGAGAGCCCCGCAGAGCTCTGTACGACCGTGAACCGGCTGGTTTCGGGAAAGTTCGCCCCGGGCAAGTACGCCACCATGTTCTATGGAGTGCTCAGCGTTGCCACCGGCGTACTGTGTTACGAGAATGCCGGGCATTGCCTGCCGGTGCTGGTCCGCGGAGACGGCAGCGTCGATTTTCCGGCGAGCTTCAGCGGCGTTCTGGGGCTGTTTTCGCACTGGCTCTATCGGAACCAGGAAGTGCAGCTCGGTTCCGGCGACACGCTGCTGCTGGTCACCGACGGCGTGCTTGATGCCGAAACTCGGCGCGGTCAGGAATTCGGCTATCAGCGAGTGATTGCGGCCGTGCAGGAAGCGCGCGGATCTTCGGCCGCGGAACTGGGCCGGGCCATTCTCGACCAGGTCTCGGACTTTTGTCGCGGACGCCTCCGCGACGACGCTTCGCTGATCGTCGTCAAAGTTTCCTGATCAGCGTTCCTGGACCGGCACCGGGCTGGGTAGTTTGAGCTGCTCATCCTCGCCAACGTGGACTTTCACTCCGCGGCCGAGGTAAGCGGCCAGTGCATCGCGCTTCGCCCAATCCAGCGTCCAGCCGTCGTCGATGGCCACAACCGTGTAGTTGCCTGGAACCACCCGGCGCAGCGTGAAGCTGCCATCGGAGTCGCTCTGGTCGCGGCGGATCAATTCTGTCGACCCACTTGGATCGTCGGGCACCAGTTCGATCATGGCGCCTCCGAAGCCCTGGCCGTCGCGCTGGGCGAATCCATCAATCGATGCGGAACCCCGCGCCAGAGTCGCAGCCAGCAGGACCGCGTCCGATCCGACCGTGACCTGATTGCCGTGAACCTCCGCGCCCGATGCCGCCATTTGTGCAATGGTCAGAGTTCCGGAAGCGCCGCCAACCGTCACTTCGTAAACTCCGGGAGGCACGCCGTGCAGCGTGAAACTGCCGTCGTTCTCGATGCCCGCTGTTCGCTGCACCATCTCGCCATCCACACGCCGGGCGATCACCATCGCGTGGCTCGGCAAAGCTCCGCCAGAGGCCATGGCCACTTTGCCCGTGACCTCGCTGC
>DATGJK010000141.1:0-13724 GCA_035295245.1 Acidobacteriaceae bacterium | reverse complement strand
CGCCTCGGACCGGGCAAGCGCGTCGCTACCCTCATCCCCGATTCCGCCGAGCGCTACCTGTCGAAGAACATCTTCGAGGCCGACGTGTGATTCTCACGCCGCCGCGAACCATTCTCCTCCTGTCGTTGCTTTACCCGATGGGCGCGTTGCCCCAGGGCAGTCAGCTCGAGGTGATTCAGAAGCCAGTCGCAGCTCAACACCTCGACGGCACTGTCCGTATGCATTGGGATGGTCAGCCCGTGTCCAATGTGCACGTGGAGGAATGCGATTCCGGTTGGAAGGACGTGCTCGCGTCGACCCAAACCGATTCACGAGGTCACTTTCATTTGACTCCCTTGGGCAATCGACCACTTCACTACATCAAGATCTACGCGCCCGGATTCAATATCCGCGAATACAGAGTCAGGCTGTCGAAGCGCGCGAGACCAGAACTCGAACTTGAGATCAATGTTGGAACGTAAGCAGCTGAACTCTGCCTCAAAAAGCTTGCCATCCTTAGCCCCATGTTCCTCGCCCTCGCAGCGCTGAGCCTCGCCGCCTGGCTCGGTCTGCTTCTCTTTCGCGGCTGCTTCTGGCTCTCCGGACCAACGCTGTCCGCTGGACCGCAGACATCACACACCGTGACCGTGATCGTCCCCGCCCGCGACGAAGCGGAGCACATTACCCTCACCCTCCGCTCCCTGCTCGCCCAGCAATTCCCCGGCGATCTCCGCGTCGTGCTGATCGACGACAACAGCAGCGATGGCACCGGAGACCTCGCCCGTCGTATCAGCGCAGAAGATCCTCGTCTGACCGTCGTGCCCGGCCAGCCTTTGCCGCCCGGCTGGACCGGCAAGATGTGGGCCGTCGCCCAGGGTCTGCAAACACCCCAAGCCGTCGCCGCCGATTACATCCTGTTCACCGACGCCGACATCCTCCATGCCCCCGAGCACCTCAGCCTCCTGGTCGCAAAAGCCGATGCAGAACACCTCGCCCTCGTTTCCGAGATGGTCCGCCTGCGCTGCAGCAGCCTGGCCGAGCGTGCCTCCATCCCCGCCTTCGTTTTCTTCTTCCAGATGCTCTATCCCTTTCGCTGGGTGAACCGTCGCAGTCGCTCGACCGCCGCTGCTGCGGGCGGCACCATGCTGGTCGCACGCAGAGCCCTCGACGGCATCGGCGGAGTCGATCGCCTCCGCAGCGCCCTCATCGACGATGTCGCCCTCGCACGCGAGATGAAAGTCGCGGGCCATTCCATCTGGCTCGGGCACGCCGATCACGCGCAGAGCCTCCGCAGCTACCCGCATTTGCGCGATGTCGGGTCGATGATCGCGCGCTCGGCTTACGTACAGCTGCGTTACTCTCCGCTCCTTCTGCTGGGAACATGCACAGGCATGCTCGCCCTCTACGCCCTTCCCGTTGTCATCGTCTTTGCCGCAACCGGCCCCGCCCGATGGACGGCAGCCGTAGCCTGGGCTCTCATGGCGATCGCCTTCCAGCCCACCCTGCAGCGATACCGCCGCAATCCGCTCTGGGGACTCGCGCTGCCCGCCATCGCGATGTTCTATCTGGCTGCAACCTGCGCCTCGGCCTTCCGCTTTTACCGCGGTCGCGGAGGCCGCTGGAAGGGCCGGGCCTACCCTCCGAAGCCCATCCCCTGAGCGGTCCCTGCGCCGCCCCTGATCTACCCTCCGGCCCCCAAACCCGATATCCTGGTCACTGATATGACTGAGAAACACTACGGCTTCGCCACGCGCGCCATCCACGCCGGACAGGAACCCGATCCTCGCACCGGCGCCGTCAATGTGCCCGTCTATCTGACATCGACCTATCAGCTGCAGGGCATTGAGAAGCACCGCGGATGGGAGTACTCGCGCGTATCCAACCCCACCCGCGACGCCCTGGAGGAGAGCCTGGCCTCGCTCGAAGGCGGCGCCAGCGCCCATGTTTTTGCCAGCGGCATGGCGGCCATTGCAGCCCTGGTCACCATGCTCAACGCCGGCGACCACGTCATTTGCGGCGACAACGTGTATGGCGGCACCACGCGCCTCTTCAGCCAGGTCATCGTCCGGCACGGCATCGAATTCACCTACGTCGACACCTCGAATCCGGAAAATGTGCGCCGCGCGATCCGCCCCTCGACGAAGCTGGTCCACATCGAGACTCCCACGAATCCCCTCATGACCCTCACCGACATCCGCGCCGTCGCCGACGTTTGCCACCAGCGCGGCATCGACATGAGCGTCGACAACACCTTCATGTCGCCCTATTTCCAGCGCCCCATCGAGTTGGGCGCCGACATCGTCATGCACTCAACCACGAAGTTCCTCAACGGTCACAGCGATGGCCTTGGCGGAGTCCTCGTCGCCACCAGGCCCGAGCACGCAGAGAACTTCCGCTTCGTGCAGAAGTGCACCGGCGGCATTCTGTCTCCCTTTGAAAGCTGGCTGATTCTGCGCGGCGTTAAGACGCTCGCGGTCCGCATGCGCCAGCACGACGCCAACGGGCGCGCGGTCGCGGCATTCCTGGCGAAGCATCCCAAAGTGAGCCGCGTCTCCTATCCGGGATTGCCCGATCATCCGCAGCACGAGTTGGCGAAGCGCCAGATGTCCGGATTCGGCTCCATGATGTCCTTCGAGGTCGGCTCCCGCGCCAACGCCGACAAGCTCCTGCAGGCGGTGCGCGTCTGCACCAATGGCGAATCCCTCGGCGGCGTTGAGACGCTCATCTCGCACTCCGCGACAACAACGCACGCCGCTGTCCCTGCGGAGGAACGTCAAAGAATCGGAATTACCGAAGGCCTGGTGCGAATCTCCGTCGGAATCGAGGACATCGACGATCTCCTGGCGGACCTCGATCAGGCTCTGGCGAAAATGTAGGCGCTATGGAAAGCCACACCGGCATCGGCGCTCCGCTCGATACGCGAGACGCGCGCGCCGCTGTAGTTCGGTTACAGGCGATCTCAGTCATTTGGATGTTGCTGGAGTGTGGCGTCGCGCTCTACGGAGCCTGGCAGGGCCACAGTGTGGTCCTGATGGCCTTTGGCGCGGATAGCCTTGTGGAGCTGCTTTCTGCGCTCGTGGTTCTGCTTGCATTCAGCCCGCGCATGCGCATCTCGCGAACCCGCGCCGCCCAGCTTGCCGGCATTCTGCTCTATGTCCTCGCCGCAGTTGTGGCCGTCATCGCCATCCTCGCCTGGACTGAAGACCTCCGGCCGGAAACCAGCATCCCGGGCATCGCCATCACCATCGCCGCGCTTCTCGGAATGCCGGTGCTGGCCTGGCAAAAGCGCCGGCTCTCCCGGATCACCGGCAGCCAAGCCCTGGCAGCGGATTCGGTCCAGTCCGCAACCTGCGCATGGCTGGCGGCTGCGGCCCTGGCTGGCCTCATCGCCGACGCGACGCTTCACCTTCGCTGGATTGATTCAGCGGCAGCCCTGACCGTGCTGCCCCTGCTTCTGATCGAAGCACGCAACGCGATGCGCGGAAAAAGCTGCGGCTGTAGCTCAGCCGCAGCTCACTGACATTACTGATGCGGACGTTGTTCCACCGAAGCCGCCGGCACCGGAGCCAGCACCGTCGATTCCAGCACATCCGGGGTGTCTTCGTGCAGTTCCGGAAGCGGTGCTTCCAGCGCCAGCTTCAGCACCTCGTCCATCGAATCCACGAAGTGCAGCTTCATCGCGCTCTTCAGGTTCTCTGGAATATCCGGCAGATCCTTGCGGTTGTCTTCCGGCAGAATCGCCTCGTAGATGCCCGCGCGATGCGCAGCCAGCAGTTTCTCCTTGAGGCCGCCGATGGGCAGCACCTTGCCCCGCAGCGTTACTTCTCCGGTCATCGCAAGTTCGCGCCGCACCGGGATACGCGACAGCGCGCTGGCCAGTGCCGTCGCCAGCGTAATGCCCGCTGACGGCCCATCCTTGGGAATCGCCCCCTCCGGCACATGGATATGAATGTCCACGTTCCGGTAGAAGTCTCTGGGCAGCCCCAGGTGATGCGCCCGGCTGCGCACATACGAGAGCGCCGCCTGCGCCGACTCCGTCATCACGTCGCCCAGCTGCCCGGTGGTCGTCAGCTTGCCTTTGCCGTCGAGCACCTGCACTTCCGTCTGCAGAATGCTGCCCCCGACCTCGGTCCATGCCAGCCCGTTCACCAGGCCTACTTCGTTCTTCTCATGAACAGCGGAATCGCGGAACTTCGGCACGCCCAGGAATTCCGACAGATTCTCCGCGGTGATCGTTTCCTTGTGCTTCGGACCGTTCTTCACAACCCGGCGCGCCACCTTGCGGCAGATGTTCCCAATCTCCCGCTCCAGGTTGCGCACCCCCGCTTCGCGCGTGTAGCTGCGGATAATGTCCGTCAGCGCCGCATCCGTGAAGACCACGTTCTTCTCCGTCAGGCCGGTGTGTTCGCGCTGCTTCTTCAGCAGGTACTGCTTCGCAATCTCCAGCTTCTCCGCTTCGGTGTAGCCGTGCAGCCGCAGGATCTCCATGCGGTCCTGCAGCGCGGGCGGAATCGTGTGCAGCACATTCGCGGTGGCCACGAACAGCACCTGCGACAGGTCGTATTCCACGTCGAGGTAGTGATCCTGGAAGCTCGTGTTCTGCTCCGGGTCGAGCACCTCCAGCAACGCCGATGCCGGATCGCCGCGGAAGTCCGAAGCCATCTTGTCGACTTCGTCCAGCATGAACACAGGATTCCGGGTACCGGCTTTCTTCATCGACTGGATGATCTGTCCCGGCAACGCTCCAATGTAGGTGCGCCGATGCCCCCGAATCTCCGCCTCGTCGCGCACGCCGCCCAGCGACAGCCGCACGAACTTCCTCCCCGTGGACTTCGCGATCGACATCCCCAGCGACGTCTTTCCCACGCCCGGAGGTCCCACGAAGCACAGGATCGAGCCCTTGGGATTCTTCACCAGCTGCCGTACCGCCAGAAATTCGAGAATGCGCTCCTTAATCTTTTCGAGGCCGTAGTGATCCGCGTTCAGCACCTTCTCCGCATGATCGATGCTCCGCGTCTCCTTCGACTTCTTCTTCCACGGAACCGCCAGCAGCCAGTCCAGGTAGTTGCGCGAGACGGTCGACTCAGCCGACATCGGCGGCATCGCCTCGAGCTTCTTCAGCTCCTGGATTGCCTTCTCGAACACATCCTTCGGCATCCCGGCGGTTTCGATCTTCTTCTTCAGCTCGTCGAACTCGCTCTTCTCGCCGCGCCCCAGCTCTTTCTGGATCGCCTTGATCTTCTCGTTGAGGTAGTACTCTTTCTGCGCCCGCTCCATCTGCCGCTTCACCCGCGACTGGATGCTGCGGTCCATGTTCAGCTTCTCAATCTCGATGTCCAGCACGTCGGCAATCTTCAGCAGCCGCTCCGGCAGATCGAAGATGTCCAGCAGTTCCTGCTTGTCCGGAACTTCCAGCTGCAGATTCGCCGCGATCGTGTCCGCCAGTTTCGAGGGCTCGTCCGTGCGGATCGCGGAGGCCACCGTCTCCACATTGAGAGACTGCTGCAGCTTCACGTACTGCTCAAACAGTGACGTCACCCGCTGCACCAGCTGCTCGATCTGCGGCGTCATCTCGGTCGCCGCCTTGGCAATCTTCACCGTTGCCACGAAGAATCCGTCCGAGTCGCTGATCTCCACCGCGCGGGCGCGCTCCATGCCCTCAACCAGCACTTTAATGTTGCCGTCCGGCATGCGGACGCTCTGCACGATGTTCCCCACCGTGCCCACCTGGTAAATCTCATCCGGCCGTGGCTCGTCCACCCGCGCATCGTGCTGCGTCGCCAGAAAGATCTTCCGTTCCCCGTTCAGCGCCTCTTCCAGGGCCCGGACGCTCGACTCGCGTCCCACCACAAATGGGGTCATCATGTGGGGAAAGATCACCATGTCCCGTATGGGCATCATGGGAAGCTTGCGAAGTTCATTTCTTTCCCGGTTCTCTTTCGACGATTGGGTCACGGGATTCCTTTCGCGGCTGCGGTCTTCCAGCGTGCCGAACGGGTCAAGTTCTTACAAGAGAGTAACCCATCCACAGACAGGCTGCTCAGTAAACTGGGTTTAGCAGTGGACGGGCAGGTACCCCGTTGCAAACAAAACCGCCAGCCTTTTAGACGGACTGGCGGCGCCTTCCGATTCTTTCCTTCCGGGGCCCCGACTGCGATCCGGATCCCGAGCCCGACACCCGGCCCGGATCGCCGGGTTACCCAGCCTTATCCAGCAGCGTGTTGGTGAGATTCCGGCTGTGCACCATCTCCGCCTCGATCTGCATCTCCTTCACCTTCTTGTTGCTGGGCAGGTGATACATCAGGTCGAGCATCAGCTCTTCAAGGATCATGCGCAGGCCGCGCGCTCCCACCTTTCGCAGCAGCGCTTCCTGGGCCACCGCCCGCGTTGCATCGTCGGTAAAGCTGAGCTTCACGCCTTCGTAATCGAAGAGCTTCTGGTACTGCTTCAGAATGGCATTCCGCGGTTTCGTCAGAATCTCGACCAGCGCCGCCTCGTCCAGCTCGTCCAGGATCCCGATCACCGGCAGTCTCCCCACAAATTCAGGAATCAACCCGAACTTGATCAGGTCCTGCGGCTCCGCCTGATGCAGCATCTCGCCGTCTCGCTGCGCCCGAATCACGCCGCCACCCGGCTCCAGTTCCTTCTCGCTCAGCGCCTTGAAGCCCAGCGCCTTCTTGCCGATCCGCCGGCCGATCACCCGCTCCAGGCCCACAAACGCGCCTCCGCAGATGAACAGGATGTTCGTCGTATCAACCGGCGTGAATTCCTGGTGCGGATGCTTGCGCCCGCCCTGCGGCGGCACATTGGCGACCGTCCCCTCCAGAATCTTCAGCAGCGCCTGTTGCACGCCTTCGCCGGAAACATCGCGCGTGATCGACGGGTTCTCGTCCTTGCGGCCGATCTTGTCGATCTCGTCGATGTAGATAATCCCCGTCTGCGCCCGCGCCACGTCTCCGTCCGCCGCCTGCAGCAGCTTCAGGATGATGTTCTCGACATCTTCCCCAACGTATCCCGCCTCGGTCAGCGTCGTGGCATCCACGATGGCGAACGGCACGTCCAGCATTTTGGCCAGCGTGTGCGCCAGCAGCGTTTTGCCGCTTCCCGTCGGCCCCACCAGCAGGATGTTCGACTTCGAAAGCTCCACGTCCGTGCCGCGTGTCCGGTTCATCTGCACGCGTTTGTAGTGGTTGTAGACGGCAACCGCCAGCTTCTTCTTCGTCTGATCCTGCCCGATCACGTACTCGTCGAGGAAGGCCTTCACTTCCTGCGGCTTCGGCAGATGTGTCGGCGCGGCCCCTGTGGACGCCTCGGTCCGGTCATCTTCCAGAATCGAGTTGCAGACCGCTACACACTCGTCGCAGATATAAGCGCGCGGATAATCGCTCGGCGATGAGATAAGTTTGGCAACCGCGTCCTGTGACTTATGACAGAAAGAACAACGGAGAGCATCATCCGATCCCGTGCGCGTCTTCATGTCCCTGTGACTCCTTTAATCGGCATCAGCGTTACGGCGCGGTCGCTGCTGCCGTGGGGGATTACTTGGCTCGGGGACGATCGATAATTTCATCGATAATCCCGTACTCCCGGGCCTGCGGTGCATTCATAATGAAGTCTCGTTCCACGTCCCTTTCGATCTTTTCAAGATTCTGGCCCGTGTGCTTCGCCATCAGGGTGTTCGTAATCTCGCGGATGCGGATGATCTCCCGAGCATGAATATCGATATCCGTCGCCTGCCCTGCCAGTCCGCCCATCGACGGCTGATGAATCAGGATGCGCGAATTCGGCAGCGCAAACCGCTTGCCTTTCGTCCCCGCCATCAGCAGGAACGCGCCCATGCTCGCCGCCTGTCCAATGCAGTAAGTGACGCAGTCGTTGCGGATGAACTGCATCGTGTCATAAATTGCCAGCCCCGCCGTGATCGATCCCCCCGGCGAGTTAATGTACAACTGGATATCCTTCTCCGGATCTTCTCCGGATAAAAAGAGTAACTGCGCAATAACAAGGTTCGCAATCTGATCGTCGATCGGCGTACCGAGAAAGATAATGTTGTCGCGGAGCAAACGCGAATAAATGTCGTAGGCTCGTTCGCCTCGGCTCGTCTGCTCGATGACCATGGGTACAAGCGCCATGTTCTTCTCTTCTCTCACTTCTGAGGCATTGGCAGCCTCATCGTCTGTGACAGGTATCACTACAGTAACTTCAGCTCGCCTTTCCCCCGCCCATTACTGCGCTGGAGAAAGTCGTTCCACCAGAAGATTCCCTGTCTTCTCTCTTCGCAATTGTTCACGGATTCTAGCCAGATTGCCCTCACGGGTCAAACGTTCACGCAGCGTCTCGATCGGTTCTCTTGTTTGCAATGAGATAACCTGCAGCTCGCGCTCCACCTCATCGTCCGGCACCTCGATCTTTTCGGCGTCGGCAATGCGGTCCAGCAGGATGCTTCCCTTCACCTCGTTCACAGCCGACTCGCGCTGCCCCTCCCGCAGCCGCGCAAAGTCCATCTTGCGCATGTCCTCGGTTCGCATGCCCTGCGCCGCAAGCGCCCGCAGGCCCCGCTCCAGCCGCGTGTCGATCTGGTTCTGCACCAGCGACTCCGGCACCGGAAACTGGAATCTCTGCACCAGTGCATCCACCAGCCGGTTGCGCGTCTCCATCATGAGCCGTTGCTTCTTTTCGGATGCCAGATGCTCCCGCAGCTTCTGCTTGAAATCCTCGATACTTTCGTAATCACCCAGTTCTTTCGCGAACGCGTCGTCCAGCGCCGGCTGCACCTTCCGCCGGATTTCCTTCACCTCGACGTCATACGCAACCGTCTTTCCCGCAAGCCGCTTCTGTCCGAAATCCTCCGGGTACGTGACCTCGAACTTCAGCTCCTGGCCCGGCTTCGCGCCTCGCAGCGCGCTCGAGAACGCCTCCACGGTGTCCTTGCCGCCGATTTCCACATTCACGTCCGCGCCTTCGATCGGCGCCGGCGCCTGGCCCTCCGCCTCGGCTTCCCCCTGCAGCTGCCCCTTGAAGCTGATGTGGGCGTAGTCGCCGTCCTCCAGCCCGCGATCCTCGCTCACCGTTTCCATCGTCGAGTGCGAATCGCGGATACGATCCAGTTCGGCATCGAACTCAGCATCGGTCAGCTCCGTGTCGGGCTTCTCCACCTTCACATCCTGATAGCCCTCCACCGAAATCTCCGGCAACACCTCGAAAACCGCCTTGAAACGCAGCGGCTTCCCCTCTTCCAGTTCCAGATTGGCAACCTGCGGCTGCGATACCGGGCGCAGATTGGCTTTCGCAATCGCTTCGCGGAAATGCTGCGGCAGAACCGCCTCCACCACATCCTCGCGAATCGACGATCCGAAGCGGGAGCGCAGCACCGATTCCGGCACTTTGCCCGGACGGAAGCCGGGAATCCGCGCCAGCTTCTGGTACCGCTTCAGCACGCTCCGAAAAGACTTCGCAACCTCGTCGGCGGCAACCTCGACCTCGATCTCGCGCGTGCACTCCGGGTTCAGCGTCGCCTGCGCGTGCGCATGCTCATGGTGTTCGTGGCCCTCGTGCTGATGTTCTGTGGATTCGCCTTCTGCAGTGGGAGTCGTCTCGGTCTCTGCTGATGTCAATGGATGCCTTCCAGATCCGCTCACCCGGGCACGCTGGAATCAGGTGTGGGCTTTGCGGCGAAAATTCGCTTCGTTCAGCCCGCACTTCCGCGCATCGCACGCTGCGGAAAGCGCTGAACCCTCTCTCCTCTATGGTACGGACGCGAACCTCCGGAGGCAAACCGCCAGGGAGGAAAAGCGGTGCATCGGCTACCCTGTGAAAGATGAGCATCCGAACTTTGGGCACTCGCGAAATCTACCGCAATCCCTGGCTTCGCCTCCGCGAAGATCAAATCGAGCGCAGCGATGGAACCCAGGGCATCTATGGCGTCGTGGAGAAGGACGACTGCGCAACGATCATTCCGATTCAGGGAGACACAATCGTCCTGGTCGAGCAGTTCCGCTACACCATCCAGCAGCAAAGTTTGGAACTCCCCCAGGGCGGATGGGAAACTGCCGACGTCGATGCCGAGGAACTGGCGCGCGGCGAGCTGCGCGAGGAAACCGGCCTCGTCGCCGAGACCATGATCCACCTCGGCACCATGTGGGTCGCTTATGGATTCGCGCGCCAGAAGCAGCACGTCTATCTCGCCACCGGGCTCACGCAGGAATCCCGCGATCTCGACCCTGAGGAGCACGATCTCGTCGTCCGTACCGTCACCATTTCAGACTTCGAGCAGATGCTCCTCGACGGAGCCATCCAGGACATCTGCACCATCGCCGCCTGGGGCTTGTACAAGCTCTGGAACGAGCGGAATCACCCCGGCAGGCAGTAGCCGCTACCGGCTGCCGCCCGCCGCCTGCCTAGAAGCCAAACGTCGCCTGCAGCATGATCGTCCGGTTCCCCGAGCTGCTTCCGCCGCGGAAGAATCCCCCCGCCAGCGATTGCGACGTCAGGAAATAACGAGACGTCATCACGCCGCTCGGCGTCCCCAGGTTCGTGTGGTTCAGGATGTTCGTGCCCCACAGAGAGAACGTCAGGTTGTATTTGCGCGATACCGACTGATCCATCCGTCCCGGGCCGCCGCGGCTGCCGCTGAGCCCGCCGCCGCCTAGTCCCGGAGGCCCGCCGTGGAAGTCTCCTCCGCCCATGCCGCCGCCCCGCCCGCCTTCAACCGGTGGCCCGATGCCGATCACCTTGCTCAGGCGCATGTTCAGGCTGACGTTGCTCGGGCCCGTTCCCACACCGTACGGGATCATCTTCTCTCCCGTGCCGTACGGATTTTTATCCAGGCAGCCGAACGGCGTTGACTGATAGTTCGCGCTGCCCGAACTGCAGGCCGAGTCGGGAGCGTACGTCGGACGAGCATTGAACTGGTTGTTTCCCGTCAAATCGCTGCCCGTGACCACATTGAACGGATTTCCCGAATTCGCCATGACCATCGGCGAAACGGACACCTTCCAGGGCAGCATGAAATTGCCCAGCGCCATCAGGCGGTTCCGGACGTCGAACTGCGTCCGTCCGTAATCCAGTCCTGGATAGCTCGACACCGACGGCACCGTGCCCAGTCCGCTCGTGTCGCCCTTCGCGTCGCTGTACGTGTAGTTCGTAAAGAAGCTGAAGCGCCGGTAGTTCGCGCGCACCGTCACCATGACCTGGTGCTCTTTGTAGAAGCCCCCCGACTGGTATTGCAGGTTGTTCGTCGGCGGAGGATTCACCTGCGTCGACGGATACACGTCATTCTCGGCGTCCTGCAGCGGGAAGACCGCCGCTGCGCTCAGGTTATCCGTGAAGTACTGATGGATGCCCTGCGAGAACACGTAGGTCACGTTGCCCGTCATCGCCTTGCTCAGCTGCCGGTCTACGCCCACAGCCGCTTCCATATCCAGTGACGCGTGGAAATTCGGAGCGATCGAGTACACCGTCGGCGCGTTCTTGCCCGTCTGCGCTCCCGCGCTGCTGGAGCTGATCACCATCGTCTGATTCGGATTGAACGGGATCTGTCCGTTCGCGTTGCTCTCGATGAACTGCTGCTCGTTGACCCCGTTCTGATGAATCGCCTGGATGATGTACGGCTCGCTTGACCCGAAGCCATGGGGAACCGTGAACCGCTCGTAGAACCATCCGTACCCGGCGCGCACCACCGTTTTCGCCTGCTTGCCCCGCCCTGCCGGACCCAGCGCATAGGCCAGCGAAACGCGCGGCGCCAGATCGCTCTTGTCGCTGATCCGGTTCTGCGTCTCCCAGCGCGCGCCGTAGCTGAACGTAAACCGCGGGCTCAGCTTCCAGTCATCCTGATAAAACAGCGCCGCGTCGAACAGATTTGCCCGCGCGATCGGATTGTTCACCTTCGTGTAGCTGTATTGTTCCGGATTGCAGCTCGACGCCGGCGGATTCTGCAGGCAGCCAACGAAATCCGCTGCGCTGCCGAAAATGTACGACCCGTTGCTCCCGCTCGTCGTGTAGTTCGCATCCTGGTAAGCGCGCAGTCTGGCTCCGAAGTTCAGAGCATGCGGCCCGAACGCGCCGGAGAGATAGTTCTGCAGTTCGTAGTCGTTCTCATGATCCCAGGAGCTCTGCCCGTTGCTGCCGCCTGCCGTGAAAGTTTGCAGCAGCGAGTACGACGGCGCCGACGAGACCGCCGACTGCGAATCCCGCACGTTGCGGTACTCGAAGCGGACATCGTCCACCAGATTCCTGCTCAGGATGATGCTGTCGGAAACCTGCAGCTCGTTCTCATAGCTGGTGCTGTTGGTCGCCTGCGTCGGAAGCGCGTAGGCGGAAGACCCGCCGTCGCCCAGCGAATTGCTGCTCACGCCCCGATTGAATTCCCAGCGCACTGTCAGCGTATTCGCCTTGCCCAGCTGCACATCGAACCGCGGGCTCAGCGACAGCCGCGTGCTGTTGTTCCCGAACGCCTCGTTCACCGACGGCGGGTTTGCGACGCCGCTGCTGACCGCCACCGGATCGAGCGCGCGCACGATGTTCTGGTTCAGATTGTTGCGGTCGAAGACGCTGAAGAAGTAGGACGTCGACTTTGTGATCGGGCCGCCCACATTGCCATGCGTGAAGTACTGATAGTAAGGAGGCTCCGTCTTTCCCACCAGCAGCGGGTTCTGCGAGTTGAACGCCGAGTAGTTCCCCGCCATCATCACCTGGCCGTGCGTCTTGTCGGTGCCCGGCTTCGTGAAGATCTCGATCCGCCCATAACCCAGACGGTCGTACTCCGCCGAGAACGGGTTCTGATTCACCCGGATCTCGCGGATCGACGACTTCGGCGGCAGTTGCCCGCCGCTGAATCCATCAATATAAATATCTCCGCCGTTCGGCCCTGCCGAAGGCCCCGCCAGAGCCGACAGCTCGTTCTGCAGTTCGTCGGGATCGTCGGACAGCGAATTCAGATCGTCGCCCTTGATGATCACCGCGTTCGCGTTCTCATCCGGATTGGTTCCGATCGTGGTGTTCTCCGCCTGAACCTGCACTTCCTGCTTCTCCATGGCAATTTGCATCGATGGATTCACAGTCCGCGTCTGCCCGGCGGCAACCACGATGTTCGGCACGCTGAACGCGGCAAATCCGGGAGCCGTCGCCGTGATGCTGTACGTTCCCGGCGGCAGCCCGTGAATGGTGAACGCGCCGCCCGCATCGGACGTTGTCTTCGCCGCCACCTTGCCGGCCGTCGTCAGCGCCACCACTGTCGCATTCGGAATCACGGCGCCCGTTGGGTCGGCAACGGTTCCGCGGATCGTACCCGCGCTGGCCGTCGCACTACTCTGCGCCGCGGCCTGTCCGAGCGCCGGATTCGCGGCCATCCCCGTCAGGAACAGAAACACCAGACAAAGTACGGCAAAAGGCGCGCTCAGCGCGCTCAAAGACTGCCGGCGGTCATGCATGTTCAAACTCTCAATTCTCCGTGTGAGCGGATTCGTGCGGTGTTGCCGCTGGGCGGCTATGATGTGCTTTCCGTTAAGAAGACAGACGATAACTCTCCATCTCGAGTTCGGTTCCGCCTGGAAATATTTTACGGATTTCCCTCGCCCCCGCCGCTCTGGTCTTCTCCGCCTGAGCCCCCCCCCAGGTTCCAGGCCGACGAGAACATGCTCTGGCTTCCGCTGGCCGAAGCCTCCAGCATCGGTTCGACGCCCGACACCAGCCGGATCGCCGTAGCCGTATCCGGACTCCCTGAATCGGCGACGATCATCACCGCGTCG